>NZ_JBBKBE010000016.1:0-66603 GCF_037890075.1 Mediterraneibacter sp. ICN-202921
TAGCAAATGTACCCCGATCGGCGAGGGCGATCACATCTGTGAAGAGAACCCCACGTTGGTAGTACTGGAAGATTACCTGCCGGCGGAAGATTTCTTTTGGTGCGGTGGGAAATATTGGGAGGACAAACAATGAAGCCTAGTTTTGAAATTAAACATAACTTACTAACCCTGCCCAAAGAAAGAGAGACAGATGTGTATCATAAAGAATTAAATCTAATCAGCTGGTACGGGAAAGAAGAAAAACTGGATATACGGGGATGGTCTGACGACCATGAAAAAATGACTAAGGGAATCAGCCTCACAGAGGATGAATTCATAAAGATCGCCCATGCAGGGCTTGAAAAATTAGGAGGTAAATAAGATGGCACAGATCACAATAGTGTACAAAGATTTTGAAGAAATGAAAGCAGTGGCAAGAGAGATCCTAAAAGGAACAGACGCACAACCCAAAACTTTTGCGGCAGAGACACCAGATCCGAAAGAGAGTAGCCAGGCATATGGGCGGCAGACGGCATCACTTTCTTCGAATACTAATGTAGGAGTAGCTCCGGTACAGACTACTCCCGTCCAGAACCTACAGGCTCCGGTTACATCGGCAGTTCCTGTGCAGACTGCAGTCCCGACCAAGCAGCATGAGTATACAATGGACGATCTTGCAAGGGCCGCGATGACGGTGATGGATAAGGGGGGAATGGCAGATCTGCAGCAGCTTCTGGCGGGATATGGATGTGAATCTCTCCAACAGCTGCCGAAAGAGCAGTATGGAAACTTTGCAACGGCACTTCGGGGAATGGGGGCACAGATCTGATGGGGCATGAAGAAAGGGCACATGCACTGTTAAGTGCATCCAGTGCGCACAGATGGCTTTTATGTACACCAAGCGCAAAGCTGGAGGAGCAGTTTCCAGATACTACTTCGGAAGCCGCAAAAGAAGGTACTCTGGCGCATGAATTGGCTGAAATGAGAGTGCGGAATTACTTTGATCCCGGAGATGTTTCCAAGAGAAAGCTAACTTTCGCCATTAAAAGGATGAAAGAAGATACATTGTGGCAGGACGAAATGATGAGACATACGGATACCTATCTCGACTACATAAGAGATACAGCGGTTGGGCTTCCTGCAATGCCCTCTTTTCGTATCGAGCACAGAGTTGATTTTAGCGAGTATGTTCCGGAAGGTTTTGGGACGGCAGATTTACTCCTGATCCAGGGGGATCTGCTGCAGGTGATCGATTTCAAATACGGAAAAGGCGTCCCAGTGTCCGCAGAGGAAAATCCACAGATGATGCTGTATGCATTAGGAGCGTATGGATCTTATAAAGTACTTTATCCGATCAGGCGGATCAAGCTCTCCATCGTACAGCCAAGGATAGACAACATTTCTGAATGGACATGTACGATTGGCGACTTGCTTAAGTTTGGAGACTATGTCATAGAAAGGGCGGCGCTTGCTTTTGCGGGGGAAGGGGACTTTTCTCCAGGAGAAAAGCAGTGTAGGTTCTGCCGTGCGAAACATAAGTGCCGGGCCCGGGCAGAGGAAAATGTCCGTTTGGCGTTCAACCCTGATAAGGGAAAACTTCCGCCCCTCATTGGTAATGAGGAAGTAGGAAAGTACTTATCCCTGGGAGAGGACGTAAACAAATGGTTAGGTGATTTAAAAGAGTATGCCTTAAAAGAGTGTCTGGCCGGGAGAGAGGTACCAGGATGGAAAGCTGTAGAGGGCAGAGGTGTCAGGGAATGGACTGATATGGAGGCTGCCTTTGAGAAAATCACAAGATCAGGAGTGACAGAGGAGGCCCTGCTGTGGGAAAAGAAACCCCTTACACTGGCACAGGTAGAAAAACTGGTAGGAAAGAAAGACTTTCAGGATGTTGTTGGTGAATTTGTCATAAAAACACCGGGAAAACCGGCTCTTGTAAAGGAATCGGATAAAAGAGAAGCAATCACAAATAAAGTATCTGCCGCAGAGGCATTCAAGGAGGAAAAGTAAGATGGGAATTGGAGAAGCAACGAACGTAACTACGGGAAAAGCAAGATTAAGCTATGTACATTTATTTAAACCCTATGCCGCCGCGCAGGGGCAGGAAGAAAAATACAGCGTGACAGTATTGGTGCCAAAGTCTGATATGGATACCATGGCACGTATCAATGCGGCAATCGAAGCGGCGAAACAGAAAGGAACGGCCGAAAAGTGGAATGGCGTGTGCCCACCGATCGTGCCGACGCCAGTGTATGACGGCGACGGCGTACGCCCAAGTGACGGCATGCCATTTGGGGAAGAATGTAAAGGACACTGGGTGTTCACTGCAAGCGCGAAGGCAGACTATCCACCGGAAGTTGTGGATAAGATGGGGAATCCGATCATCAACCAATCAGAGGTGTACAGCGGCATGTACGGGAGGGTGAACGTGAATTTCTTCCCGTATGCGTTTGGGGGTAAGAAAGGGATCGGTTGTGGTCTGGGTCCGGTGCAGAAACTGGAAGACGGAGAGACCTTGAGCGGAGGGCGTGTGTCTGCGGCGCAAGCGTTCGGAACGCCCCAGCCGGCTGCAGCGCCAGCTGCTCCCGCATATGGAAATGCAGGAGGACAGATCAATCCGATTACCGGAATGCCAATGTAACAAGAGCAGGGAGCCTTGTGGCTCCCATCTATTTAAGAGGAGAAGATACGGATGAGGCATCATCTTTCGATAGATATAGAAACAAAAAGCAGTGTAGATATACAAAAGGCGGGGATGTACAAGTATGCACAGTCACCGGATTTCGGAATCTTATTATTCGCATATAAATGGGACGATGAACAAGTGGAACTGGTAGATCTTACTGCCGGTGAGCAGATCCCAGACTGGGTTCTGGATGAATTGGTCGATCCGGATACGATAAAGCATGCCTATAATGCGGCGTTTGAATGGTACTGTTTGAACCGTGCCGGATATGAGACCCCTCTTTCACAGTGGAGGTGCACAATGATCCATGGATTATACTGTGGGTACACTGCGGGTCTGGACGCAACTGGGCGTGCAATCGGGCTACCGCAGGATAAACGGAAACTGACAACAGGAAAAGCGCTTATCCGGTATTTTTGTGTCCCCTGTAAACCTACAAAGACAAATGGAAACCGGGTATGGAACTTACCGAAACATGCGCCGGAAAAATGGGTCCTTTTCAAAGAGTATTGTAAGCAGGATGTAGTAACGGAGCATGAGATCTTGAGAAGACTGGAACAGTATCCAGTTCCGGAAGAGGAAGAATTGTTATGGCAGATGGACATCCGGATGAATGCATTTGGCGTCCGGGTAGACGAAGAACTGATTGACGGCGCACTGTCCATCGATGAAATTTGTACAGAAAAACTGACAAACGAGGCAGCCGGGATCACAGGATTGGCAAATCCCAACAGCCCGGCGCAGTTAAAAACGTGGATTGAAAAAGAAATTTCTGGAGAAATTCCGGGGCTGACAAAGGAGAATGTAACAGAGCTGTTAGCTCGAAATGATATATCGGATGAAGTGAGAAGAGTGCTGCGGATACGCCAGCAGCTGGGAAAGACTTCCATCAAGAAATATGTGGCCATGAAGACCGCAGAAGGGGAAGGCGAGCGAGTACGGGGGCTGACACAGTTCTATGGCGCCAACCGGACCGGGAGATGGGCAGGACGTTTGGTGCAAATGCAGAATCTTCCGAGAAACTATCTAAAGACACTGGACGAGGCAAGAAAGCTGGTAAAGGCGAAAAATTATGAAGGCGTCCGTCTTATATATGGAAATGTTCCGGATACGCTTTCCCAGCTGATACGGACAGCTTTCATTCCATCAATGAATCACAAATTTGTGGTCACAGATTTCTCTGCGATCGAAGCGCGGGTGATCGCCTGGCTGGCAGGAGAGCAGTGGGTGAATGAGGTGTTTGCAACACATGGAAAGATTTATGAGGCCACAGCGTCCCAGATGTTCCATGTGCCGATCGAAAAGATCATAAAAGGGAACCCTGAATACAGCCTGCGGCAGAAAGGAAAGGTCGCGACCCTTGCATTGGGATACCAGGGCGGACCTAACGCACTGATCGCAATGGGAGCCCTGAACATGGGACTGACGGAGGAAGAACTTCCGGATATCGTTCAGAGATGGAGAAATGCTAATCCACGGATCCGGGATCTGTGGTATGCGGTGGAGGAAGCGTCGATCCAGACAATGATCACAGCACAGCCGCATGCGATCTATGGATTGATCTTTGCATTGGAAAGTGACCTTGTATATGGACAGCATTTCCTTACTGTACGGCTGCCGAGTGGACGGAAACTGTTTTATCCGAAACCATTTCTGGAGGAGAATCAGTTCGGAAAAGTGGCGATCCATTACTATACAGTGGGACAGCAGACGAGAAAATGGGAGGTTACATCCACTTATGGTGGGAAAATGACGGAGAATATCGTACAGGCCATAGCAAGAGACTGTCTTGCAGAAACCTTGCGGCGGATCGAGAAAAAAGGACTGCAGGTGGTATTCCACGTGCATGATGAGGTGATCATAGATGCACCAATGGGTGTGACAGTGGACGAGATCTGTGATCTGATGGCGGAGCCTATATCATGGGCACCGGGATTGATCTTAAAAGGCGCAGGCTTCGAAAGCCGATATTATATGAAAGATTAGAGGGATGACGGATGCAGCACAACAAGAAATTACACATCAGTACCGCAGGGACGAGAAAGACAAAACACTGGCCGGAATCAGAAGTGCTATGGTCTGAATTTGTGGACCGGGTGAAAAACCCTGTACGCAGTGCAGAGACAATGGAGGAATATCTGGCATACCCAAAGCACCAACAGGATGGGCTGAAAGATGTAGGCGGTTTTGTGGGAGGTACGTTTGAGAATAATATCCGGAAGGCGGCTTATGTGAAGGGGCGTGACCTGTTGACACTGGATCTGGATAATATTCCAGCCGGTGGCGCAGGGGATGTTGTGAGAAGGGTGTCCGGCTTGGGATGCGCCGCAGTAGTCTACAGTACAAGAAAACATGCCGGATATGCTCCCAGGCTTCGTGTGATCGTTCCTCTGGATAAAACTGCGACTGTGGACGAATATGAACCGGCTGCGAGGAAACTTGCGGCCCTGGTCGGGATGGAGTTCTGTGACCCGACTACATTTGATGCGGCGAGATTGATGTACTGGCCAAGCTGTTGTAAGGACGGGGAATATATATATGAAGTATTTGATCATCCGTTTTGTAGTCTGGACGGACTTCTGCGGATGTATGGGGATTGGACGGATATTTCACAGTGGCCGCAGGTGCCGGGAACAGCCGCGACCGAAAAGAGGAGGCTTGCGAAACAGGAGGATCCTACTACTAAGAGGGGGATCATCGGGGCGTTCTGCCGGACATATACAATTTCGCAGGCTATGGAAAAATTTATCCCGGGAATGTACGAGCCTACAGACGTGGAAGGCCGTTACACCTATACAGGTGGTTCTACGGTAGGTGGTGCGGTTGTCTATGACGGGGATCTGTTTCTGTATTCTCATCATGCAACGGATCCGTGCTCTGGGCTGCTTGTTAATGCTTTTGACCTTGTGCGTCTGCATATGTATGGGGATAAGGATCAGGAAGCAAAAGACGGGACCCCGGTAAATAAGCTGCCTTCTTTTACGGCCATGAGCCATTTGGCGGTTGAGGATAAGGAAGTTTCTGACCTGCTGGCAAAAGAGAAGATGGAACAAGCAAGGCAGGCATTTCAGGAAGAAGGGGGACAACCTGTACCGGAGGATGATCTGTCCTGGATATCCCGGCTCACACACGACGGAAACGGAAAGATTGAAAAGACGATCAATAATGCGGTGATCATCTTACAGAATGACCCGCTTTTAAAGGGAAAGATCGTGACGGATGAGTTTGCAAGCTGCGGCTTGATCCTGGGAAAAATTCCGTGGAGTAAGGACACGGAAAAACGGAGATGGAAGGATGAGGATGACGCAGGTTTCTATAATTATATGGAATTGTTTTATGGGATTACAGGCAGGGAAAAACTGGACAATGCCCTTCTGATCGTGAGCAGCCAGAACCGTATCAACGATGTAAAGGAGTACCTGAAATCCTTAAAATGGGACGGGCAGAAACGTCTGGATACACTTTTGAGCGTATATCTGGGCGCCGAGGATAATGGATATACAAGAGCGGTCATGCGGAAATCTTTATGCGCGGCAGTCGCGCGTGCCGTGACTGGCGGAGTGAAATATGATTACATGCCGATCTTTACAGGGCCGCAGGGGATCGGAAAGAGTACGTTCCTGCGGATCTTGGGGAAGGACTGGTTTTCAGATTCCCTGACAAGTTTTGAAGGGAAAGAAGCGGCAGAGCTTATACAGGGAACCTGGATCAACGAGGTAGGGGAACTGACGGCCATGACAAAGCAGGAGACGAATGCCGTCAAGCAGTTTTTAAGCAAGACAGATGATATTTATCGCGCCGCATATGGGCGCAGAACGAATAAATATCCCCGGCGGTGCGTATTTTTTGGGACTAGCAATGAAGAGGAATTTTTAAAGGATATGACCGGGAACAGAAGGTTCTGGCCAGTGGATGTAGGTGTGCATCCGGCAAAGAGATCTGTATGGCAGGAGTTGCCGGCAGAAGTGGATCAAATATGGGCGGAGGCATATACATACTGGATGTTAGGAGAGCCTCTATACATGTCAAAGGAAGAAGAACAGCTGGCAGAAGAGATGCAGGAAAGCCATAGAGAGGCGTCGGGGAAAGAGGGGTTGATACGTGAATTCCTGGACAGGCTGATCCCTCCAAACTGGGACTCTTTAAGCCTGTCGCAACGCAGGCAGTACTTCGCTGGAGGACTCCATCTACCGGAGGGGACAGATCTGACGGTACGGGATAAGGTGTGCGCCGTCGAAATATGGACGGAATGTTTTAACGGGGATGTGAAGCATTTAAAAAAAACGGATAGTATGGAGATCAATAGTATTTTGGCCTCCATGAAAGGATGGAAACGGAATAAAAGCATGAGACGGTATGGCCCGCATGGGGCGCAAAAAGGTTTCGAAAGGGTGTAAACCAAGTACGTAAACCTTTTAAGATAGTTGGTTTACGGACAAAAAAATCGGGTGTAAACCATGTAAACGATAAATCTTTAAAAGTTTACATACTTAGTTTACAGAGAAACCCCGTAAAATCAAAGGTTTTCTATTATATGTAAACCATGTAAACCAACTTTCTATAGTAAAGAAAAAATATATAAATTAGATATAGGGGGCACGTACCTAACACGCCTAATACGGGTACATATACGCGCGCGAGAGAGAGTTTACGGAGAAGAGGAGCAGATATGAGAGAAAAAGAGATCGAAAAAATCTTAACGGCAGAAATAAGAGAGCTGGGAGGCAGGACGTATAAATGGGTGAGTCCGGGAAATGCAGGGGTGCCTGACCGGATCGTGTTTCTTCCTGGCATACACCCGGTGTTCGTGGAACTGAAAACGGATAAAGGCCAACTTACGGAGCTACAAAAGATACAGATCAACAGGCTAAAGAAACTAGGGCAGGATGTAAGAGTCGTGTATGGGATAGACGGGCTGAGCCAATTTTTCCAGGACATGGGTTATGAGGAGGTCAGTAAAGCGTTGGATTGCCGGTATGAACTGTAGGAGGAGAGAAGGATGATATTTAAGCCACACGGGTACCAGGCGTACTGCATCAGCAAGATCATGGAGATTAAAAAGATCGGATTGTTCCTGGATATGGGACTTGGGAAGACAGTTACAACACTGACTGCAATCCGGGAGTTGAAGTACAATCAGTTCCAGGTCAGAAAGGTCCTGGTGATCGCGCCGAAGAAGGTGGCAGAGGGTACCTGGACAAAAGAAAAAGATAAATGGGATCACACGAAGATCCTGAGAGTGTCCCCGGTACTGGGAAGTCAGGCAAAACGGATCCGGGCATTAAATACGCCGGCGGATATTTATATCATCAACCGGGAGAATGTCTGCTGGTTGGTGGATTATTACCGGAACAGTTGGCCGTTTGACATGGTGGTGATCGATGAGTCGAGCAGCTTTAAAAGCCACAAGGCAAAAAGGTTTAAATCTCTGTCAAGTGTGGGACCGCATATCGACCGCATTGTGGAGCTGACTGGCACGCCTTCCCCAAACGGTCTGGAGGACTTATGGGCGCAGGTGTACCTTCTGGATGGAGGGGAGCGTCTGGGACGCAGATATACACAGTTTCGGGAACGATATTTTGATCCGGGGGACAGAGGCAGAGATGTGGTATACAACTACAAGGCAAAACCGGGAACGGAAGAAAGCATCCTGCAGAAAATCTCAGACATCTGCATCTCCATGAAGGCAGAAGATTATCTGCAGCTTCCGGAAGTTACCTACCATGAGATCCCGGTGGTGCTGGATGATAAATCGAGAAAGGCCTATGCTGATCTGGAACGGAAGATGGTGTTGGAACTTCCGGAGGATGAAGAAGAGATCAGTGTGACCAGCGCTGCTGCACTTAGCAATAAGCTTCTGCAGCTTGGTAATGGGGCCATTTACGACGAGGACCGGGATTACCATGAGGTACATAACTGCAAGATCGAGGCATTCATGGAGCTGATCGAGTCCCTTCAGGGAAAGCCGGCACTGGTATTTTATAATTTTCAGCATGACAGGATCCGGTTGTTGAGAGCGTTGGAAAAGTCAAAGCTGCGGATCCGGGAACTGAAAACCCCACAGGACGAGGATGATTGGAATGCAGGCAGGATCGACATCCTTTTGACACATCCGGCCAGCAGTGCCTATGGGCTAAACCTGCAACAGGGTGGAAACCACGTGGTCTGGTTTGGCCTTACCTGGAATTATGAGTTGTATACACAGGCGAACAAAAGGCTGCACAGGCAGGGCCAGAAGGAGAGGGTGATCATACACCATCTTGTCTGCACAGATACAAGAGATGAGGATGTTATGCAGGCACTGGAAAAAAAGGATGATGTGCAGAACTGGGTAATGAAGAGCTTGAAGGCAAGGATTAAAGCAATCAGGGAGAAACAGATATGACGGATAAGTTGAAAAAAAAGAAACTTACAGACTATTGGGAATGGAACCATCCAGTAATCTGTCCGGGGTGTGGAAAAGAGATCAGACCGGATGATGACATGAGCAAAGTGGAGTATGTGAGAACAAAGAGAAAAACAGAGATATTTTTTCATACCGCGTGTATGGATAAGGTGTGGAGGTGAGGATGTATGTTTACGGGAGTAGATATCGATCAGGCTATTAAATACTGGAAAAAAGGTAAAGAGGTCATTGTGATCGATCGGACGATACGATCACAGTCGGGCGGGTACGAAACATATTCATTGGAGTCGCTGTTCCAGAACTTGGAGCTATTAGTCGATGTACCGGCAGTAGAAAGACCAGAGTTTAACCAGGAAGTTATGGGGATGATCCAAAACAGCGTATCGGATCGGGAAGGAAAAGGGGAAAACTAATCCCCCCAGTGAGGCCGGAGTCGGAGACGGTTCCGGCCAGAAAGAAGAGAAATGGTAACCAGGAGAAGGCGCGGGACATGGCCGCAAGAGGAATGAAAGCACCGGAAATTGCTAAGGAGCTGGGGCTTAAATATAACACAGTATATTATTACCTGCACCCAGAAAAATGCAGCAGGAAAAAGACAAAAGCAGTAAAGCCGGATGAAAAGATAGCCACCGGTTGGAACGCTGATCGGCATGCCTGCAAGAGCTGCCAATATCGGGCTGAAAAGAAGGGTTGTGATTATTATCTTATCACAGACAAAGAGCGTGGCTGTGATCCGGCGGACTGTGACAAGTACGTTGAAGGGAAATAGGATAAACAAGAGAAAACAAACGAAGGGAGAAAGCCATGAGTTGGGCAGAAAAAGAACTAAAAAGGGCTAAGCTGAAAAAGAAGATTGATGAAGTTATGAAAAGCCCTGAGTACAAGAAAAGAGAGCAGGAACAGAATCTGCGGGTATTTTTGATCTACTGTATCATTTCTGTAGATTACCTGTACAGACAGGAAAAGTACGGTACGAAACGGATAAAGAGATTTTTAGATTTTGTAAAACAGCAAATGAAGTACATATCCGAAGATGAAGAATATGATTTTAAGTTGCTGAATGATGAACTGGAAAAGGAGACAGGTGTAAACGTAATGAAATATATGGGTTTTGGGGAGGACTGACAATGAAAATCACAATTGAAATTCCAGAGGAAGAGATAAAGGATAGACTGTTAGATGTAATAGCACGGCAATATTACGGGGATTACTCATCGGACAGAAATAATGTAAATAGAGTTACAGCGGAATGCGTGCGGCGGGTAATTTACGAGGATAAAGATCGGATTACAGACCGCATCGTTTCACAAGCAAGCAGTCACTTAAAAAACGTGGCATTCAAGAAAATGATGGAAAAAATGACGGAGGACTGACATGCAGGAAAAGAAGATGGACGAAAAGAAAGTTAGAGAAGCAATAGAAGAATTAAAAGATGATATCAATATTTATGAATTCATGATTAGAGATAATAAAGGCTTTACATCACTATGCGTTAAATTAAAAGCAAAAATAGAAAAACTAAAAACTGCAATCGAAGCACTGGAAAAGCAGTTGCCGAAGGAATACGAGATTAAGGACAGGACTCCATATTGTCTTAGTGAAATAGAAGGCTTTGAAATGGATGATAGTGATGATAATTACGAGTGTCCTTATTGCAGAAGTAATTTTGCGCATCAAAGAGAAGTTGTGGCCGTATATAACTCTCATCCGGTTTCAAAGAATGAGAATATTTTGGAGGTGGAGTGATGAACGTATTAGAGAAGATTTTGGAAGAGATTGAAGAAGAGATTAGGGACAGCATTCCATTTTCAGAACAGCGAGCAGATGGATTACGAAAAGCGAGAGATATTATCCGCAAGCATATGGACGACCTATCTCGTGAAAATAGCCAAGAAAACGCGAGATTACCACGAGATAATGATGGTTGGATTCCGGTAGAAGAGAGATTACCAGAACCAAGCTGCGATGTATTAGTACAATGGGAGAAATACGAAAGATATACTGACACAATATATACATACATGGATAAAATGTGGTTTGACAGTATGGACGAAAATGGAAATGCAATTTTTGAAACGATAGGGGGAACACCAAACGGTAAAATTATCGCCTGGCAGCCACTTCCAGAGCCATACCGACCGGAGAAAGAAAAGTCGTCATGCAAGGAACGCATTATGAGCAGATTTATGAAAGTAGAGTAGGAGAGGGCGGTGCAGAGTAATGGGCTGGAACACAGGATACCGAATAATGGAGCAAACAGTAATCGAGGTGTATAATGCCGGAATATTGACCCCCAATTTACTAGAGAAGTTAATGGAACCTTACAAACATACGGATTGTGATAGCGGAGGCTCGCGTGATTTAAAAGCAAATGACGGGCTTGGAGTAGAAGAAATTATATACAAAGTCATGGAGCCAGAGAAGTATAAGGACGTAATCAAAAACCCGAAATACTACGAAGGTGAACCTGAAAGATGGGAAAGCAACGAAAAAGCTTATGAACTTTTTTATTCTATCTGGAATGGAAAATGGGGGATATTCTAAGAAAGGCGGTGTGGAGGAATGACAGATACAGAAAGAGAGATAAAACGACTGATAAGCTATATTAGGTCGTGTCGAGTAGCAAATATAGACTGTACAGTAACAATAGACAAAAATCTGACACATGGTATCTTGAATGCCCTCGAAGAAATTCAGAAGTATCGGGAAATTGGCACCGTGGAAGAATGCCGGGAGGCGATGGAAAAAGTAGATTATGACGATTACGAACACTGCCCGAAATGCGGACAGGTAATAGATTGGAGTGAGAAAAAATGAAAACCAGAAAAGAAACACACATAGAAAGCCAGGAACATTACAACAGCATGGCGGAACATCCGCCGGATCCACATGCATCGGAGTGGTTTAAACGTCCTGCAGGGGTGCGAGGACTTATACGGCAGCAGGCAGAGCAGATCGAGCATAAGACAGTGGCGGAGTACATAGCAGAGAAGTACAAGATGGGGAGCGTTGCGGATGAACAAAAAAAGACTGCGAGAAATGACCTGGGATGATTACGGCATATCAAAAAACAGATATGATGAGTTAAAAGCGTTCTGCCTGCAATACGAAGAAAAGAAAGCAAAGATACATAGAGGGATTACCAGCGGGACAAATGACGGGATGCCGAAAAGCAATTACAAACATAACCAACTGGAAAACAATGCTATACGGAATGTAACGTACCAAAAGGACTGTGAAATGATTGAACAGGCAGCAGTTGCGGCATCGGAAGAGCTATATCCATACATAATAAAAAGCGTGACAAACGACCTATCTTACAGGTTCATCGAATACGATGAGTACATAGGAAGGATACCAGTAGGAATCAATGAATTCTATGCATATAGGCGACTTTTCTATTATTATCTGGATCAATTAAAAATTGGTGACAAAATCGACCTACTTCTGTGATATTATGGTAACATGATATAACGAAGGGAAATAAGGAGCACGCGGCAGCAGGCAATAAGCAGGCTGCCGTTATTTATTGGAGGAAGCTGTATGGAAATTATATCGATAAAGCGTGGAAGCGCACTGATACTAAAAACCAATGCAAGAATGAACAAAGAGGAAGCGGAAGACTGTAGAAAATGGTTCAAAGAAGTTATGGACATAGATGTAAAGATTATTGACAGCATTTTTGAAATAGTAGGAGTAGAGGAAGATGGCTAAAGAGTTTGCGAGATCATTCTATAATTCAAAGAAATGGAAACAATGCAGAGCTGCCTACATTGCACATAGGCAGGCGATTGATGGAGGACTCTGTGAGAGCTGCCATGAAGTACCGGGATATATCGTACACCATAAGATTGAACTAGCACCGGATAATATTAATGATCCAGACATTGCGCTAGGTTTCCATAATCTGAAATACGATTGCCATGCATGCCACCAAAAAGAAAATGCAAAGGATGGACCGGCAGCAAGGCTTGTACAATATGACTTCACGCCGGATGGAGAATTGTATGTATCCCCCCCCCTCAAATTGAAAAATTTTCAGACAGCGATTGACCACGGTCCTACCTACAAGTAACACAGAGGAAACTCGCGTGAGGGGGTGTAGGTGAAAATATCAGACAATTGCTAGAAATACACACAATTTCCTATAGAGAAAAAAGAAAGAGAAAGAGGGAGAAGCGTTGAATTATGAAGGAAAAAGTAAAGAAGAAATTATAAAAGCAGAGAAAAGAAAACTTGCAGGAATTTATTTGCGGCTTGATAAAAAAACAAAAAAATCAGTAGATTCATTAGTAGAAGAGGCGGCCTTTATGGCGGCCTCTCTGTATGAATTGAGAAAAATCATAGACGAAAAGGGCTACACAGAGGAATACCAGAACGGAGCGAATCAGAAAGGCGTAAAAAAATGTTCTGAGGTTGAGATATATAATACAATGATCAAAAACTATTCTTCTGTCGTAAAACAGCTTACAGATTTGCTGCCAAAAGAACAAACCAAAGGGATTGCACCGGTAAATGATGGTTTTGAGGAATTTGTAAATGGCAGAGATGATTAGATATCCGTTTGCATATAATCCTATATTGGAATATTGGGAAAAGATACAAGCAGGCGAAATTGAAGTAAGTAATAAAGTATACCGGACTTACAAAAAAGTTGTAAATGACATACATGATCCGGGAGAATATTTTTATAGCAGCAAGCGAGCTAACCACGTATTAGAGTTTGCAGAGAATTACTGTCGACATTCCAAAGGAAAATTCGGGGGAAAGCCGGTACGGCTGGAACTTTGGGAAAAGGCACACCTGGCAGCGGTGTTTGGTTTTATCGATATCGAAGGAAATAGAAAATACCGGGAATCTCTCCTGATTGTCGGAAAGAAAAATGGTAAGTCACTGCTGGCGTCTATAGTAGGACTATATATGCTGACTGCGGATGGGGAAATGGGACCGGAAGTCTATGCAGTGGCCACAAAGAAAGATCAGAGTAAAATCATCTGGCTTGAATCAAAAAGAATGGTGCGGAAATCTCCGGTATTAACAAAAAGGGTTCGATCACTTGTGGCAGAGCTGGATACAGATTTCAATGACGGTGTATTTAAACCGTTGGCATCTGATAGTGATACACTGGATGGGTTAAATATACATTGTGTTCTAATGGATGAGATTCATCAATGGAAACAGGGGAAAGCCTTATACGACATTATGGCGGACGGTGTATCAGCCAGAGAGCAGCCTTTAGTGTACATTACTTCTACAGCCGGAACCATCCGGGAAGATATTTATGATCAGAAATATGATGAAGCAGAAATGGTTATCAATGGGTATGACGATCCAGAAGGATATAAGGATGAACATTTTATTGCTTTTATCTATGAATTAGACAACCGGAGGGAATGGACAGACGAAAAATGCTGGCAGAAGGCAAATCCAGGCCTAGGGACGATTAAAAATAGGCAAACACTAAAAGACAAGGTTGAAAAAGCTAAAAAGAACCCACTCTTAGTAAAAAATCTTCTATGCAAGGAATTTAATATAAGAGAGACATCTTCAGAGGCGTGGCTGACTTTTGAGCAGGCAAATAACACGGAGACGTTTAACATAAAGAAATTAAAGCCAAGATATGGGATTGGCGGCGTGGACTTATCTTCTACAACCGACTTGACGGCGGGAAAGGTTATTTTCAAGATTCCGAACGATGAACATATTTATGTGCTGTCTATGTACTGGATGCCGGAAGATCTCGTAGAAAAGAGGGTAGCAGAGGATAAAATACCGTACGACATATGGATAGAAAAGGGATATGTCCGAACATGCAAAGGAAATAAGATTTCATACCGGGATGTAAAGGCGTGGTTTGTGGAAATACAGGAACAGCATGACATCTATTTAAGCATGATAGGGTATGATTCCTGGAGCGCTGCCTATTTCGTGGAAGATATGCAGGAATATTTCGGGAAAACAGCCATGATACCGGTAATACAAGGGAAAAAGACATTGTCGCAGCCTATGAAAAACCTAGGCGCAGATCTGGAAAGCAATCTGATCGTGTATAATAACAATCCGGTAGATAAATGGTGCCTGTGCAATACAGCTGTGGACATCGATAAAAATGGCAATATCCAGCCGATCAAAACGAGTAAGCCACGTCGAAGAATAGACGGGACGGCGGCGTTGTTAGATGCGTATGTCGTTCTGCAAAACAATATAAACGAATATATGTCATTGATTTAAACACCTGCATAGGTGTTATTTTTATGCAATGGAGGGAAATATGGGATTATTTAGAAAAAGAGAGCCAACACACAACCAAGCAGATAGAGCAGGAGAAAGAAGTGTGTTGAAAATGGTAACAACACAAGGAGAATTCTATTATGCCTGGAATGGGAAGCTGTATGAAAGCGATATAGTACGGGCATGCATAAGACCAAAAGTAAAAGCAATCGGTAAGCTGGTAGGAAAACATATCAGAGACGATCCAACAGGAGAATTAAAAGTAAATCCAGATGCAAATATCCGGTTTTTGCTTTCGGAGCCAAATCCGTACATGACCGGGCAACAAATGCAGGAAAAAGTAGCAAATCAGTTATGCCTAAACAACAATGCATTTATATTAATAGTCCGGGATGAAAATGGAAAAGTAATGCAATTATATCCTATCCCCTGCGTAATGGCTGAAATAAAATACAGTGATGCAGGGGAAACGTTTATAAAATTTCAGTACAGAAATGGGAAAAGCGGAATCTTTCGATATTCGGATATTATCCACTTGCGGCAGGATTACAACGAAGATGATATTTTCGGAGAAAGTCCCGCACCGGCGCTTTCCTCCATGATGGAAGTAATCGGGACTATCGACAAGGGAATTGTCCGTGCGATTAAAAACAGCGGAGTAGTACGATGGCTGCTGAAATTTACTCAGTCCATGAGGGACGAAGACATTAAGAAAAATGTAGAAAAATTTGTACAAAATTATCTGGCCGTGGAAACGGATACATTTGGTGCTGCCGGTGTTGACGCCAAAGCGGATGTGCAAAGGATTGAGCCGAAAGATTATGTCCCAAACGCTGCGCAGACAGATAGAACGATAGAAAGGATCTATTCTTTTTTTAACACGAATAAAAAAATCGTACAAAGTGATTACACAGAAAACGAATGGACGGCCTACTATGAAGCCGAAGTCGAGCCGGTTGTCGTTCAAATGCACCAGACGTATACGGTGGGAATTTTTACAAGAAAAGAAAGAGGTTTTGGAAACCGGATTGTTTTCGAAGCCAACAATCTGCAGTGCGCCAGCCTTACTACTAAACTTGCCTTCCAGGCGATGGTAGATCGCGGTGCAATGACTCCAAATGAGTGGCGAGAAACTATGAACCTTGCACCGATCGCAGGCGGCGACCAGCCAATCCGAAGACTGGATACACAGGTAGTTAATATGATGGAAGATTGCCTAAATAAAATGAATGGCGAAAACTACACGCAGATTACAGCATTGATGGGGCAGATATTAGAAATATGTGGAGGAGGTGAGAAGGGTGAAACATAGAATTGACGTGCGAGGAGCGATCATACCAAATGATTATAAATGGTATTATGATTGGTTTGAAATGGACAGTACATGTCCTGCGGACGTAAGAAAAATTATGGATGCAGTCATTCCAGGGGATGAAATCGAGGTATATATCAATTCGCCGGGCGGCGTGATCGATGTCGGGTCGGAAATATACACCATGCTAAGAAGTGCGGAAAATGTAAAGATTTACATTACCGGGGAAGCATGCAGCGCAGCGTCTATTATTGCGATGGCAGGATACTGTGAAATGGCTCCAACGGCATTAATGATGGTGCATTGCGCATCTACAGGAGTACGGGGCAATCATAGCGATCTGGAGCATACGGCGGAAGTCCTGCGTACAGCAGATAAGGCACTAAGTACAGCATATATGGCGAAGACGGGAATGACAGAGGCAGAAGCACTTGACATGATGGAAAAAGAAACCTGGCTGACTGCGGCACAGGCGAAGGATAAAAAAATGATAGATGCGGTACTTTTTGAGGAAAATCAAGAACCGCAGATACTTACAGCAGGATATTTATTCCATTTACCGGGAGAAGACCAGATGGAAAAAGCAAGAAAAATGATAAAAGAAGCAGACGGACAACAGAAAAATGTTGAACAGTCTGCTTTTTTAATACAGCAAAAGCTGAATTTTTTAAGATTGAGAGGAGAAAAAAGATGAACAAGAAACAGTATGAAGAAAAAAGAAACAGCCTTATGAATGAGGCACAGGCGCTTTTAGATCAGGGACAAGTAGAAGAAGCGCAGGAAAAGATGGACGAAGTAAGGGATCTGGATGAAAAATGGGATGGAATCGCACAGGCCCAGGCAGATTTTAACGCTTTGAATACAGAACCAAAACCGGTGAATGTATTTGGACAAGAAGGGAATGTAGTAAATTTTGGAAACCTTCCAACAGAAGAAAACATCTATGATTCAGCGGAATACAGAATAGCGTTTATGAATTATGTCTTAAAGGGTACACCAATACCGGAGAAATTCAAAAACGAAAACGCCAACACAAAAACTACAGAGATCGGCTCCGTGATTTCCCCTACAGTAGTAAATCGTATTGTTGAAAAAATGGAAACAATCGGTATGATCCTTCCTCTGGTGACTAAAACGGCATTTCCGGCAGGAGCAACGGTACCGACTTCCTCTGTGAAACCGGTAGCCACATGGGTAGCAGAAGGCGGCACATCCGATAAACAAAAGAAAACAACAGGACAGATCGATATTGCCGGATATAAGTTACGCTGCG
Source organism: Mediterraneibacter sp. ICN-202921 (assembly GCF_037890075.1). Lineage (NCBI taxonomy): Bacteria > Bacillati > Bacillota > Clostridia > Lachnospirales > Lachnospiraceae > Mediterraneibacter > Mediterraneibacter sp. ICN-202921. The sequence continues at coordinate 17,888 of NZ_JBBKBE010000016.1, forward strand.
CAATTTCCATGACGTTAGAAGCGTCAGTCATGTCTTTAAAGATTTTCGAAACAATTTTTGTACAGAATGTTTCTGAGGCTATGGTAAAAGCACAGGAAAAAGCGTTTATTGAAGGTACGGGAAGCGGACAACCAAAGGGAGTCTTAAAGGAAACGGCGCCAGAAGGGCAAAATATTGATATTGCAGCAGAAAGTGATGTTACATACCAAACACTGATAGATGCGGAGGCGGCACTTCCGCTCGCATACGAAAATGGCGCAGTCTGGAATATGACAAAGAAAACATTTATGAAATTTATCGGAATGGTAGATAAGGATGGGCAGCCGATCGCTAGAGTGACCTACGGAATTAGTGGAAAACCGGAGCGGACACTTCTGGGAAGGCGGGTTGTTTTAAACGAATATATGACAAGCCTGGGGGCAACGATCAGCGCCGATACGGTTGTCGCATTTCTGTATAACTGGTCTGATTATATGTTTAACACCAACTACGCAATGCGCATAAAGACATACGAAGACAATGACACGGAAGACCAGATCACGAAGGCAGTCATGATCTGCGATGGAAAGGCGATAGATAAAAATTCTCTGGTGACGATCACAAAAAAGCATTCGGCCTAAAGTCCGCTAAATACAGTATGAACAATACAGCAGCGGAACTAAAGGCAGCAGCAAAACAGGCGGGTATAAAAGGTTACGGATCCATGACAAAGCAGAAACTTTTGGAGGCATTAAATGAGTGAGGCTGAAAAAAATATAATAGAAAAATTAAAAAGAAGAGTGCGAGCTATGTCGGACCTGGCAGACGAAGAAATCGAAGATCTGGTAAATGCCTGCAAAAAAGAAATGGAAATAACCGGGGTATACGGCGATGAAAACGATCCACTTTATTACAATGCGATTGTTTTGTATTGCAAAGCACATTACGGGTACGATGAAAATACAGAAAAATTCGAGGCAGCGTTCAAAGCTCTGCGCGATTCTATGTGCCTATCCGGGGATTACGAGAAGAAGGAGAATGGCAATGGAAGTAGTTGAACTGATATGGGAAGAAATAAAAAAGGATCCTGACGGTTTTGAGAGCCCGGTAATACATGCAGTAAAGGCATATGCGCAGGAAAAATCAGTTACACGATCTGAAAAGTATCAGTCCATGAATGCGGGCGTATCTGTAGAAACTGTATTTGAAGTACGCCAGGAAGACTGGGAAGAAACACGGCATACAGTAAATGGAAAACCGGAATATGCCCGTAAAATAAAAGCAGGCGAATGGAAATATGACATTATACGTGCCTACAAGATAGGAAAATCTAAAATCGAGGTGGTGTGTGGATAATGGGCTTCAAAACTATGGGATTCGATGAATTTGCAAAAGAACTAGAAGAACTGGGAAAGGTGGATGCATATGCACCGGAGCTGTTAAATGCGGCGGCTCCGGTTTTGGAAAAAGAACTGCGTTCCCAGGTGAAGCGAGAAGCAAACAGAGGATATGCCACAGGCAATCTTGCGGGAGCGATAGAGGCAAAAAAACCAGGGGAAAATAAATACGGTCACTATGTTATGGTAACTGCGGAAGGAAAAGACAGGAAGGGCATACGCAACAATGAAAAACTGGCGTATTTGAATTTTGGCACTTCAAAACAACAGGCACGCCCGGTTATTGCGAACTCTATTAAAAACGCAGAAGGGGATTGCCTGGAAGCTATGCAGAAAAAATTTAATGAGGTGGTGGAATGAATGTAAACCAAAAGATCGAAAATGCGTTGTCAGAGATTGCCAAGGGGAATATTTGGCCTTTGTGCTGCCCTTTTGATTCACAGCCGGATATGTATATCGTGTACAATCCAGAATTGGAAGAACCGGGTTATTATGCGGACGACGAAGATTACGAATGGACGCAGTATATGCAGGTACACCTTTACGTAAAAGGAAATTATATTGGATTACGAAAGGACATAAGACAATCCCTAAAAAGCGCCGGTTTTACCGTGACGGGTATAGAAACTTTTTACGAAAAGGACAGTAGATATTACCACCTTTGTTTTGAGTGCTATATAGAGGAGGAAGAATAATGGCATATATAGGATTGGCACGTCCCGTTATAGCAAAATATCCACAAGGCGAGGAAGGATATACGAAGGGTTTCCGGTTCGGGAAAGCGGTTAAGATCGAAATTTCTCCACAATACGAAGATATTAGCGATTACGGAGATATAAACGACACAGAAGATGAGGAGATCTTTGTATATGCCGACATAACGCTGGGAATAAGCGCCATACCACAAGAAGCAGAAGGTATAGTTTTTGGACATGAAAATACTGGAAGCGAGACAATATACCGTGATGAGGATATTTCTGGATATGTAGGTCTGGGGATCCGCACAAGAGAAGTTATTGCAGGCGCGGTAAAATATACTGCATTATGGCTATATAAAGTAAAGCTAAAAGAAGATGGACAGGCGCATACATCAAAGGGAGAGGCAATCGATTATACGACACCATCAGTAAAGGGGAAAGCGTACCCGGATAAAGACGGGATATGGAAAAAGAAGAAACTATGTAACACAGCAGAAGAAGCTGATTCCTGGCTAGATAAAATGGCGGGAATTAATAAAGAGGAGGAAGAATTATGGCATATGTAGGACTTAGAAAACCGATTATTGGAAGAATGAATGATGATGGAACCTATGGAGATCCATTTTATTTGGGAAAAGCAGTTGGGCTGCAGGTAACGCCGAACTATGCAGAAGGATCCCTGTACGCTGATGATGAACAGGCGGAGTATGATAAGGAATTTACATACGCAGAGGTTACGCTGAATACAAGCACGATCCCGATCAAAGCGCACAATGAAATGTTCGGGCATGCGGTGGACGAGGAAAAGAAAAGTGTAAAATTCAATAAAGATGATCAGAACAACAATATTGGTATGGGCTGGATATCGGTGGAAAAGGTAAATGGCATAAGATCCTTTATTGGAAATTTTTTAAGCAAAGTAAAATTTTCTGAACCATCTGAAGACTATTCCACAAAAGGCGAGTCTATTGAGTATAAAACACCATCCATCACGGGAAGGGCAAGCTCTCCAGATAATGGGAATTGGAAAGAAACAGAAAGCTTTAATACAGAGGTAGAGGCACGGAATTGGATCTATGAGAAATTCGGGAAAAGCCTAGAAAAATTGACAGTGCAAAGTGCGCAGGGAACGGAAACCGGTAAGACAAAGCTTACGGTAACACCACAAAAAACAGGGGAAAATACGTATGTTTATAAAACCGGAAAAGAGGTATCTCTTCCGGCATATAATGATGTGTGCAACCTAAAGAGCGGTTGGACAACATGGGACGGAACAGCAGACGTGGCAGCGAAAACAGGAGATAAGATCGTTGTCGCAGAAGTGACAAAAGACGATCAGGCGAAAAAGGCCGGCGAGACGACGGTTACAGCGAAAACAGAATAATAAAGGTGGGCGGGTTTACCGCCCTAAATAAAAGGAGAAGAATCATGTTTGAAAAATTAAATTACATTGAACTTTCCGGGGAAAAATACCCGTTAAAATGCGATATACTAGTGCTGGAAAAAATACAGGAGGAATATGGAGATCTGTCAAGTTTTGAAAATGGAATCAGAGGGTTTACCCCTAATGTGGACGAAAATGGGGAAATCGTCATAAATGAGGATGGATTAATGGTCGGTACGTCCGGCACACCAAACATAAAGATGATAAACAAGGCGCTTATCTGGATGATAAGAGAGGGTATAGAGATAGAAAAGGAAGACAGCCAAAAGGAATACCCGGAATTTACAGATACGGCATTGCTGCGCAAGGTGGATATGACGCCAAGGGAATTAGGGGCAGCCATCCATGCGGAATTCAACCGATGTTTCGCAAGAAAAAACGGGAAAACCACGCAGAGGGAGGAAACGGGGAAGAAACAGAAGGAATAAACTTTGCGTGGATTGTGTTTGTAGGTATGCAGATAGGATACAGAGAAAAAGAGATTGCTCACATGTATTTTGGAAAGTGGGCGGATCTTTTTAAAGAATTTAAGAAAATGCACAATTATAAAATGAAAAGAGCTGTATTTGAGGAAGAGCAAAAAGTCACTTCTCTTATGGATTTATAGGATATACTGTGATATGATAAATTCATAAGGAGAAGTGGATATGGGAAAAGCAAAGACAATAGGAAAACTATTTATGGCGATATTGACATATTTGTTTAAATACCGGCCATACATGACGGTATGGGTTGCAACTGGTATAATTGTAGGAATCAGTGAAAGCATCAAAAAGCAGAGTATAGAAAGTTTTGTCGTGTGCATATTTTTCGTTTCGATTCCGGCGCTTATAAAAAAGGCTCTCTGGTTGTTAAATGAATTAACAACACCCTGGAACGATTTGGATGCTCAAAGGTATGGGAGAGGCCCTAGAGGGAGATTTATAAACTATATTGACGAATATTTAGATAAGTAATACTATTGAGGAAATATTGAACTGATACAGTTGGAACACCTGTCATCTGATAGGTGTTCTTTTTATACAAATTTTTGAGTAAAGGCAGGTGAGGGAGTATGGCGAAGAAAAAAATAGGCGCATATATAACGCTGGACGGTGAAAAAGAATTTCGTAGTGCAACATCTGCATGCAATAAAAGTCTGGCAACGATGAAATCTGAAATGAAATTAGTTGAGGCGCAGACAGTGGGAAGTGCGAACACACTGGATACATTAAGAAAAAAGCATGATGTTCTTTCACGAACCCTGGACGAACAAGAGAAAAAAGAAGAAACAATAAGAAATGGGTTAAAACACGCAGAAGAACAGTATGAAAAAGTAGGCGGCGAACTTGATGATTACAGGAAAAAACTTGAACAGGCGCAAAGTACGCTGGATGAGATGAAAAATTCATCTGACACCACAAAGGAATCACTGGAAACGCAGCAGAATACAGTAGAACAACTAAGCCATATTGTTGAGAAAGGGGAAACGACATACCAGAAGGCAGGGGTTCGTGTACAGGGCTGGAAAAAACAGTTAAATAATGCAGAAGCGCAAACTATCCGGGCAACAAAGGCTTTGAATGAAAATGATGCGTATCTGAAAGAGGCAGAAAAGTCCTATAAAAAATGCGCAAAAAGCATTGATGAGTTTGGAAATGACACAGATACCACGATTAAAAAACTTGCAGAATTTAAGACAGTATTAAAGGCTAACTTGGCTAATACAGCAGTAGAGATAGGAAAAGACGCATTGACCAGCGCAGTACAAGGCACGCTGGAATTAGACAGTGCACAGCGGCAACTGCAAGCCAGCACAGGGGCGACCGCTGCGGAGGCAAAAGAATATAATGCAGAAATGCAATCTTTATATACCGCCGGATATGCAGACTCTATAGATGGCATTGCAAATGCAATGTCATTGGTAAAACAGTACACGAATGAAACGGATTCGTCAAAAATAAAAGAGCTTGCAGAAAATGCAATGGTGATGGAAGAAACTTTTGGTATGGATTTAAGTGAATCTATACGAGGCGCAGACGCATTGATCACTACAATGGGCGTAGATTCGGAAACTGCATTTGATCTGATGGCGAAGGGCGCACAAAACGGGTTAAATAAATCGGGTGAATTAGCGGATAATTTAGCAGAGTACGCACCTTTGTGGTCACAGGCAGGGTTTTCCGCAGAAGAAATGTTTGCCATTCTGGAAAATGGATTGGATTCCGGCGCTTATAATCTAGACAAAGTAAATGATTATGTAAAAGAGTTTGGAAACAGTCTTGCAGATGGGAGGATAGAACAAAATTTAAGTGCCTTTTCAGGCGACACGCAAAATTTGTTTTACGCATGGAAAAACGGGGAGGCAACAACAAAAGAGGTTTTCCAGTCTGTTATATCCGATCTGGCCAGTATGGAGAATCAACAGCAGGCTTTAACTATTGCAAGTAATACATGGAGCGCACTGGGCGAAGACAATGCCATGAAGGTAATTACATCTCTGAACAATGCAAATACCGCATATGCAAATGTTCATGGGACAATGGAAGAAATCAAAAACATCAAGTATGACAGCGTTACAAATCAATGGAAAGTTCTTGGACGGACATTTCAGACTGATGTTATGACGCCAATGCTGAAAGAATTTCTTCCGGTAGCAAAGAGTGGGTTAAAACTGGTTTCTAACAACATAGACGGCATAATTAAGTTAGCAAAAATAGGCGGACCTGTAATTGGCGCTATGTTCGTTGTAAAGAAAAGCAATGCGTTAGTCACAGCCTTGAAGAACACAGAAGGCGGAATCGCAAAAGTGATTACGAAAGTTACAGCGCACACTGTGGCAAAAGGAGCCGAGACTGTCGCAGAAACCGCCTCTGCGGCGGCAAAAACAGCGGAGACGGTAGCGGAAACAGCAGGGACGGCGGCTAAAGTAGGAAACACGGCAGCTACGACAGCGGGAACAGTTGCCACAACCGCACATGCTGCGGCTACAGGAATAGCCACGGCTGCACAGACAGCATTCAATGCAGTACTGGCGGCAAATCCTATCGGTTTATTGGCTGTCGGACTAACGGCAGTAGTTGGTACGGTTATTGCGTTTTCTGACGCAGAGGAAGAAGCTACGGACGTAACAGATGAATTAGCAAAGTCTGTAGAAGAAAGTGCGCAGAAGGCGGAGGAAGCTGTTAAAGGGGTGGACGAAGCTACTTCCAGTTGGGATGAGTCTATCGCATCCTTAAATGCAAAAGAAGGCGTTGCAGACAGCCTGGTGACAGAATTGTATGATCTGGAAGGACAGTCCAATAAAACCAGTGCTGAAATTGCACAAATGGATATGATCGCCGGACAGCTAAATTCCATGTTCCCGGAATTGTCGTTGTCAGTAGACAAAAATACGGGTGCATTAAATAAAAACGAACAACAAACAAAAAGTTCGATCGATACAGCCCTAAAATACGCAAAAGCCCAGGCAGCACAAGAACAGATGGCAGACATTGTAAATGAACTTGTGGAAGCTGAAATGTCAAAATATGAAGCTGAAAAGAAACTTGATGACATTGGGGATCAGCTGACGGCGCTGGACGAAGAAAGAGGCCGCATTGCAGAAGAAGCTAACAAAAAAACGAAGGAAAGTGGAACTGCCTTAGTGGAATATAAAGGCGAGATGATGGATGCGACAGATGCCATACAAATGCTGTCAACGGAAGAAACAGAACTCTTAGAGTTACAGGGAGAACAGGAAGAAACAGTTGATACCCTAGAAAAAGCGTATGAAAAGGCAAACGAGAAATACGAAACGGCCTATGAATATACACAGGGTCTGGCGGACAAAACAGGCGATTTAAACGAAGCAACAGAGGAAGAGACAGAAAAAACCAAAGAAAATACGGAGGCTAAAAAAGAAAATACAGAGGCAAATGAAGCAAATGCGGAAGCGAAAACGGCAAGCCAAGAAGCATCTGCAGCAAGCATAGAAGTAGCAGGACAGGAATTGGCAGCATACCAAAACTTATCTACTACACAGCAGCAGTTGGCGGTAGACGTTACAAATGGCGTGCTGACGATGAAAGATAATGTACAAAGTGCCCTGGAATCGCAGATGAATATGTTTGAGGCCTTTGATGGCGGTGTGCAATTGTCCACGCAAGAACTTCTTAATAACATGCAAAGCCAAATCGACGGCGTAACAACATGGGAACAAAACCTTTCTTCTTTGGCAGACAGGGGGATTAACCAAGGACTTCTTCAGAAACTTGCAGCGATGGGGCCAGAAGGGGCGGGATACGTACAGACATTTGTAAATATGTCAGATGCGGAATTATCGCAGGCTAACGAACTGTGGGGGCAGAGTGTTGACATACAGAGTATGACTAACGAATGGGGAGAACAGCTCCTTACATCGGGAGCAGCAAATATAGCGGGAGGAATGGACGGGCTTAATTCTTTAATGCAAGCCAGTGGCGCAAACACTGTAGCCGGATTAGTTACCGGTATGCAGTCTGCACAAACAAGTGCGACAGCAGCAGGGATGGATTTGGGAGTAAAAACCATAGAATCTATAGATTCTGGCCTAGGCGTGCAATCTCCTTCTAGAAAAACGAAACAGTCAGGAATATATCTGAACCAGGGGCTTGCAACGGGTATGACTGGAAGTAGATCAATCGTACAGGCTGCAGCGATGACAGTGGCAGAAGCGGTGATCGGCAGAATAGATAGCTCGCTTAGTCAGGCAAGATTTATATCCATAGGAATGAATGTATCATATGGGCTGGCACGGGGAATATCGCTAGGAAAATCGCAAGTGATTTCAGCGGCGTCGGAAGTGGCTTCAGCGGCAATAGAGGCGGCGAATAATAAATTGGAGATCCATTCTCCGTCACATGTTTTTGAGCGTATGGGGGATTATTCTATACAAGGGTACGTAAAAGGCGTTGCGAAAAACACAAAAGCTGTACAAAAAGCAGTGGCGGACACCATGAATTTTGACAGCTATAACGGAGGAAGGTCTTCACTGGCAGGAAATGTAGGGGCAAAAGACTACACCATGTTAAAAGAAGCGTTTATCAGCGCGGCAAGCCAAATCAAACTAGCTGTGTATCTAAATAACCGGGACGTCACGAGAGAACTATCGAATATGGGGGTGGTTTTTAATGCTTACGTATAGATCAGGCAGCTCAAAAAAAGAGATCATTCTTTCGGGCGATAAAATTAAAAGCCGTATAAAGACGGCAGGTTTCCATGAATACGAATGGGAAGTTGAAGCCGTAGAGAGAGTTATTGGAAGCTGGGTGAATGGTTTTAGGAAAAAGGCAAAACAGTACAATTTAGAAATTGATTTCGTTGGAAACAGGCAGGAAAGAGCGGAAAGCATGAATGCATTTTATGAGATCACGGAAAAAGACGTCCTGGAACTAAAGCCAGGACGCTTGATTTTGGATGAGTATTACATAGAATGTTTTGTCATAGGGGCAGAAGTGGGAAAGCTAGACAATCAATCTAGAAAAGTGCAGAGAAAAGCTAAAATATATGCCCCGTATCCGTTCTGGATCCACAAAAAAACATATAAATTCAAAAAAGGGAATATCGGAAATCAAACAGAAAGTTTTTTAGATTATCCGTATAACTACGAGTATGATTATATGGGGAATATAAAAGGTGTTGGAAGAATAGAAAACACGGAGATTGCAAGCTGCCATTTTGAGGCAATCATATACGGACCGGTTGCAAACCCGCGATTTATTATCAACGATCATGTATATGAAGTAAAGACAAAAGTGGATGAGGGGGACTATTTGGTTATTAATTCTGCAGACGGAGAGGTTGTAAGAATGAGAAAAAATGGACTGCAAGTAAATGAATTTAATAACCGAAATAAAAGTTCCTCTATATTTGAAAAAATAGCGCCAGGGAGTAATTTGGTAAGCTGGAACGGAGAATTTGGGATGGATATTAGTGTTCTGGCAGAAAGGGGAGAGCCAATATGCAAATAATATTGGCGGATAGCGATGGAAAAGAAATAGGTTTTTGGAAAAAAGAAAGGTATCTGGATGTAGATATTGGTTCCAAAAACGAATTCCAGATAGAAGTGTCGCTGGATGCCTGGAAAACAGAGAGATTTAATTATGGACACATGGTGTTTATACCGGAAACGGAATACGGGGGAATTATAGGAGACATAAAAAGCATAACGGAAACCGGGATCGTAGAAATGACAGGAGACACATGGCGGGGGATGTTGGCGAAAAAGATCATTGAGCCGCCGGCCGGACAGGACTACAAAACCATATCAGGCGAATTAAACAGCGTTATAAAAAGTTTGATAGGCAGCCAGTTTGGCAGCCTGTTTTTTGTTTCCGATAAAAATACGGGTATTTTCATACAAAGCTATAAATTCGATAGGTATTGCACACTATTAAACGGGATAGAAGATATGCTGGCGAGCGTAGGATATAGGATACAAATACGATACTTGGAAGGAGAAGCAGGGGAACCGGGGCGGGTAGAAATACAGGCAGTAAAAAAGGTGGATTATTCAGACAATATAGAATTTTCACAGGACTGTAAAGTGAATTTTATTGCACGGGACTATAGGAGGGGAATCAATCACCTCATCTGCGCTGGTACCGGAGAAGGGACAGACCGGGCGGTTTTGCATTTATATGTCCAAAAAGACGGGACGATCGGCAGCAAAAAATATTATACCGGGTTGGATGAGCGGGTAGCGCTATATTCCTACACATCTCAATCTGACGCAGAAAAGCTGAAAGAAGACGGAACAAAAAGGCTTAAAGAATTAATGAACTACAAAGAATACGAAGTGAGCGTAGAAGATGTAGATCTGGAAGTCGGAGATACAGTATCGGGAAGAGATTATGTGACAGGAATTTTGGTGCAAAAACCTATAACACAAAAAATACTAAAAATAGACGGGTACAAAGAGAAAATCGAATATAAAACAAAGGGAGATGATTAAATGGAATTGGTTACGGCAAAAAAAGGAGAAAATCACATAACATCTGAAAACGATGCAGATCTATACCGAGGTATCCTGGGAGCAGATTCATGTGTATTGCAAGTAGGGCGGGAATTAGAATGTGAATTGGTGTCGAACAATTTGTTAAAGATTTACGACGGCTGCGGCTTGATACAAGGACGGCAGTTCGTGATTCCTGCCGGGCAAAATGATGAAATTATAATTGAAAATGGTACGCAGGAAGAAAAAAGAATTGATCTGGTAGTAGTAAGATATTTAAAAAATGAAGATACAGGACTGGAGGAAGGCAAACTTATCCTGATAAAAGGCGCCCCTGCGGCGACGGATCCGGCTGTCCCTGCGTACACAAACGGGGACATCCGGGCAGGAGATCTAACGGCGGATATGCCGCTGTACGAAATCGAATTGGACGGGATAAACGTCACGGAAGTAAGGAAAGTATTTAAGATTTGCATGACAAATGCAGATTTGTCCGATAGTGTTCGTACGTTAAATGCAAATTCTATCGTGGAAACTGGTGACAAATATGTAAAATATGCCGACGGTCGATTAGTACAGTGGGGGCGCATTACAATAACATACACAGATGGATATGGAACTATAACATTTCCGGTTCCATTCGCCGGCACAAATGGAAATGATTATTTCCTGTTCGCACAACCGAAATACATTAATAGTAGTTTCCGACATGAATTGCTGTCCGCGCAAAAAATTTCTTTAAGCAAGGCAGCGTTATATTCCAATCAGGTAGACGGCAAAAAGACAGAAACCCACGTCGTTGATTGGCATGCAATTGGTCGGTGGAAATAATTATTTTGTAAAATAAACTTCGTGTACTCGGATTATCGTATCCGCCGGTATTGCCTCCATAGCTGTAATTACACCATTAGAATTAACATTAATCGGATAGTCTTTGGTACCTGTGGGTACAAATACATAAAATGCGCTTCCGGGCCAATACCCCTCTGGGATAGTGGCTATTTTAGTGCTTTTTGGAATTTGTTTAGACACTCCAAAATTTATCCATATTTCCACCATTTTTCCGCATTTTTTTATGTAACGTCCGTATGTTGTGCCATAACTTCCTATTCCCATTGTTAATTCGCCGCTAGAAATAACATTAAATTGTTCTATTTTATCGGACAAATCTGCATTTTTTAAATAAATTTAACGAAAGGATGATAAAATTATGAAAATTATATTTAATGACGCCACTGAACTACAGATTCAGCAGGCCGTTTTACACGGAGATTATCTGCTATTCAAGACCGTCTCCGCCATGCCGGAAGAACTGCGGAAGCTGTTTGAAGACCCGGTGAAAACAAAGAAAATAACCGTAGAGGAAAGAGGACAGACGGTAGCAACGTACGAAGGATACACGACATTCTACAGTACCACAGAGTACATCGGCCAGATCTACGGGGTTACGATGTACAAGCCGGACAAAACGCCGGAAGCTCAGGAGGAAAAACAGGAAGCGGCGATCATTGTTGCAAAAATACAGGCGGAATCTTTTCAGGAGGAACAGGCCCTGCAAGTAAAAGCTCTATACGATACATGGAATGGGGACGGAGTAGAGTACAAAACCGGAAAGTATCTTACATACGAAGGAGTTTTATACAAAGTAATCCAAAACCATACATCCCAATTAGACTGGACACCAGACACAGCTTCCAGTCTATATGCCAAGGTGCTTACGGATCCGTCTGGAGAAGTATTGCCGTGGGAGCAGCCACAGAGTACAAACCCATATAAAAAAGGCGATAGAGTAACCCACAAAGGCAAAACATGGGAATCTCTTGTGGATGGCAATGTTTGGGAACCGGGAGAAGTTGGAACAGAAAGCCTGTGGAAAGAAGTATAAGAAAGGAAGTTAGCCTATGGATACACCAATTGACAGAGCAGAACACCTAGAGTTTGCTAAGCGCATGGAAGACGAACATAAGCGCATTAACCATCGGCTTACAGATTTGGAGGAAACGGTCCGGCAGATAGGAGAACTGACTACCAGCGTGCACAGTTTAGCACAGAGTGTGGAGCAGTTGGTTAAGTCACAGAACAGACAGGAGAGCCGGTTAGAAGAACTAGAAAGCAGAGATGGGGATACATGGCGCAAGGTAAAGTGGTATTTATTAACATTGGCGATCGGAGCGGTGTTCGGGCTCGTAGCCGCACAAATTGGAATCTAAAAAGAAAAGGAGAATAAAATATGAGTATAGAAATTTTAATGCAATATGCAACTATGATACTTGTTGCGGTCGGCGTGCTGGCGTTTCTAACCAGCATAATTACACAGGTGATTAAGGAGATGCCGGGACTGGCCAACATACAGACCAATGCAGTGGCACTGGTCATATCCGTGATGATGACGGTTTTAGCGGTGGTTATTCTATGTATAGTATTTAAAATACAGTTATTGTGGTACTACATTGTAGGGGCGGTGATTGCGTCGTTTATAGTATATATGGTGGCTACGTCTGGCTGGGAAAAGGTCGCAGAAATGTGGCGACGGACAAAGTGGGAAGAGGTAGAAAATGATGATTCAGAGGGCGAGTAATCGTCCTCTATATTTTTGCGCCGGCGCAAATGTCGGAGAAAGGAGAAACCATGTTATTAAAAGAGATAGCAGTACAGCTAATGGAACATTTATGCAGCCACAACTGGCATGGATATAGCCAGATAAGCAGGTACGGGGACGGAGAAGGAACCTGTCCGGTAGAAATTAATGGAAAGACGTACTATTTGGAACAGGGCGACCGGGACTGCAGTTCTGCAGTGATTACAGCATTTGAAGCCGCCGGGATCAGCTGCGGAGGTGCTACATACACCGGGAACATGCGCTCCTGCATGACAGGGACAGGCAACTTTAAATGGCATCCTATGTCTGACGGATATATAGCACAGCGCGGAGATGTCTATTTGAATGAAGCAAACCACACAGCTATGTGCACGTCTGCTGTGCCGGATATGCTGGCGGAATTTAGCATATCGGAGACGGGCGGAATCGACGGAGCAGAGGGAGACCAGACTGGATACGAGTCTTACATCCATTCCTACTACGATTATCCGTGGGACGGCATTTTAGAGTGTATCTGCCCGGACACAGATGGAGAAAGCACCGGAAGCGATACAGGAACAACCTACACAGTACAGGCAGGAGATACGCTGTCAGGAATTGCGCAGCGTTTTAACACTACTTATCAGAAAATCGCATCAGACAATCAGATTTCAGATCCAAACCTGATTTATCCGGGACAGGTACTTAAAGTATAAAAAATACCCCTGGGACAATCCCAGGGGAAAGAATATTGTATCATCTTTCACGATAAAAAATATGAGTAAAATACCACATACTAGTATCGTACTAGTATCAAAATATCTGTTAAGCCTTGTATTTATGGTACTTTCTGTGTACAATTTTTAAGAAAGTTTAAAGCCGATTCCCCATACGGTTTGTATGTAGTCCGCTGTGCCGCTGGCCTTTAGTTTTGCGCGTATATTGCTGATGTGGACATTGATCGTCTTGTCTTCGATGGCATAGGCCTCTCCCCAAACAGATTCATAGATTTCTTGTTTGGTAAATACTTTGGTTGGTCTTTGCATGAGAAGGGCAAGTATGTCAAACTCATGTGCGGTAAGTTCCAGCGGTCTTGTATCTATAAGAAGGCGGCGGGAGTCCAGGTCGAGCGTCCAATCTTTGTATTCTATCCGACGCGGGGAGAAACTGTCCTTCTGGTGCCTGAGCTGTACTTGTATGCGCACGAGCAGTTCTTCTAAGGCAAAAGGCTTAGTCAGATAATCGTCGGCTCCTTTGGTGAGGAGTTCTACTTTGTCGTCCAGTGCACTTTTGGCAGACAAAATGATGACGGGAATATTGCTGATACCGCGGATCTGGGTAAGAAGGCTTTCGCCAGAAATACCGGGGAGCATCAGATCCATGAGGATAAGGCTGAAATCAAACTGCAGGTTAAGAAGCAGGCGTGCTTCTGTACCGGAGAATGCCTGCACAGCAGAAAAGGAATGTTCTGTCAAAAATTCGTAGATCATATTGTTAATATCTGTATCGTCTTCAATGATTAAAATTTTGGGCATATATGCTCACTCCCTTTGTCATATTCGTTTTATTATATCACAACAGGAGGAGTTTGTGGTATACTGTCAAAGAAGGAGTGACAGAGCCTATGCATAAGATAGAAGTGCCAAATCATCATTTCCGGATAGACCAGATCTGTGGTTCCGGACAGTGTTTTCGTCTGGACAGAGTAGAGGATAGGATCTATGAAGTCATAGCAGGAGAGAAGTATTTAAAGATAAAGCAATACCCAGATAAGACAAGCTTTTATTGTACAGAAAAAGAATATACGTGTTTTTGGAAAATGTATTTTGATCTGGACGTTTGCTATGAGACATATATAGAGTCTATTGATAAAGGGGATACATATTTGAGCAAAGCAGCAGCATTTGGGGAAGGGATCCGTATCCTTAGACAGGATGTATGGGAGATGATCGTTTCTTTTATTCTTTCGCAGCAGAACAATATTCCAAGGATCAAACAGCTTATCCGGATACTCTGTGAACAGTGCGGGGAAGAAAGAAGAAGCCCGGAAGGCAGGGTGTATTATACATTTCCGACGGCAGAGAGATTGTCTGAAGTGGGGGAAAGTACATTCCGGGAATGGAAACTGGGATACAGGAGCCGGTATTTACAAGAAACGGCGCGTGCTGTTGCGGAAGGCAAAGTACGGCTTAGCGATCTTAGCGGCATGGAATATGAAACAGCCAAAAAGGAATTGATGAAGCTGTGCGGAATCGGTGCAAAAGTGGCGGACTGCATTTGTCTGTTTGCCCTGCACAAGTTGGATGCATTTCCGGTAGATACCCATATACAGAAAGTTTTAGAAAGGGAATATAAGAAAGGTTTTCCTTTTGAACGATACAGAGGATATGCAGGAGTAATGCAGCAGTATATTTTTTATTATGATCTAAAAAACGGGGTAGCAATGAAGGAGATGTAAGAGTGAAAGAGTTGACAGAAATGACATTGACCGAACTCTGGCAGTTATTTCCGATCATATTGAAAGAATATGATCCGGCATATCCAAGATGGTACGCAGAAGAAAAATGTAGGCTGGAACAAATCTTTTCCAGTGAGTGTCTCTGCCGTATCAGTCATATAGGGAGCACGTCTGTGCCGGGACTTTTGGCAAAACCGACTATTGATATTTTAGCAGAGTTGTCTTCCATTTCAGATATATCCAGATGGAAAGCGCAGCTTACAGAACAAGGATGGATCTGCATGTCGCAGGAAAAGACACCGGAATATAAACTGGTATTTAATAAGGGATATACAAAAACCGGTTTTGCAAAGAAGGTATTTCATCTGCATGTTAGAATGTATGGGGATTGGGACGAACTGTATTTTCGGGATTATTTAAGAGAATATACAAAAAAGGCAGAAGAATATGCCGCATTGAAAAGAAAATTGAAAGAGAAATATGAATATAACCGGAATGCCTACACAGAAGGAAAGACGGAATTTATAAAGCGCAGTACAAAAGAAGCACGGAAATTGTATGGGGATCGATATGGAAAAGGAGGAAATATATGCAGGTATTGATCGTAGTAGATATGCAGAATGATTTTATTGATGGTTCTTTAGGAACGAAGGAAGCACATGCACTGACAGGTCGGCTGGCAGAGAAGATCAAAGAGTTCGACGGAATGGTCCTGGCGACAAGGGATACGCACGGAGAGGATTACTTGTCTACGCTGGAAGGAAAGAAACTTCCTGTAGTGCACTGCATTGCCGGTACAAGAGGATGGCAGCTGCATTCTTTGATCGCGCGGGCTTTGGAAGAACAAGCAGAAAAAATGTCAGAAAAAGACTGGGGCAAAACTAACAGGAGGATATTTGACAAACCCACTTTCGCAAGCCGGGAGCTTGCGCAGTACTTACTGTGGTTAAAAGAAAATAAAACAGAAATCGAAAGCATTACCTTGGCAGGTCTTTGTACGGATATATGTGTGATTTCCAATGCGCTTTTTATCAAAGCGCTTCTGCCGGAGACAGAGATCAAAGTAGACGCGTCTCTGTGCGCCGGAGTTACTGTGCATAGCCATAAAACAGCCCTGGAGGCAATGAAGGCATGTCAGATCAATATAATAAATGAAGAAAAGGAGATAGGATAGTCATGGAAAATTTTTTGTATTACACACCGACAAAAGTGGTTTTTGGCAGGGGAACTGAGAAACAGGTCGGAGATTTGGTAAAAGAACAGCATTGTACGAAAGTACTGGTACATTACGGCGGCGGGAGTGTGAAAAAAAGCGGACTTCTGGATCGGATCTATGCATCCTTGGAGGAGGCCGGGATCTCCTATGTATCTTTAGGCGGTGTTGTTCCGAATCCAAGATTGTCTCTTGTATATGAAGGGATTGGGCTGTGCAGGAAAGAAAAGGTGGATTTTATTCTTGCAGTAGGCGGAGGAAGTGTGATCGATTCGGCAAAAGCCATCGGATATGGTATGACAAATGAAGGAGATGTATGGGATTTTTATGAGAAAAAGCGTGCGCCTAAGAACTGTCTTCCAATCGGTGTAGTTCTGACGATTGCGGCAGCAGGGTCAGAGATGAGTAATTCTTCTGTTATCACGAATGAAGAGGGATGGAAGAAGCGGGGATGCAACAGCGAATACTGTCGTGCCAAGTTCGCAGTTATGGATCCAGAACTTACGATGACACTGCCGGCGTATCAGACAGCCAGCGGTTGTGTAGACATTATGATGCATACGATGGAGCGTTATTTTAACCGGGTGGATAATATGGAACTAACAGATGGTTTCAGTGAACACTTGATCCGCACGGTCATGAAGAATGCAAAGATCTTGAAAGAAGAACCGGATAATTATGAGGCAAGGGCTGAGGTTATGTGGGCAGGCAGCCTTGCACATAACGGACTGATGGGATGCGGAACGGATGGAGGAGACTGGGCGAGCCATCAGTTAGAACATGAACTTGGCGGTATGTTTGATGTGGCTCATGGAGCCGGGCTTGCTGCCGTATGGGGAAGCTGGGCACGGTATGTGCTGGATGCACGTCCAGAAAGATTTGCACAGTTTGCAGAGAAGGTCATGGGCATAGAGAAGGGAACAGATCTCTTGGAGGCCGGGAGAAAAGGGATTGAGGCGATGGAGGACTTTTATCGTTCTATCGATATGCCGGTGTCTATACATGAGCTGGGCATTGAACCGACGGAGGAACAGATAGAAAAACTGGCGGACAAATGCAGTTTTGACAGACAGCGCACGATCGGCTGTGTGAAAAAACTGGATCGGGAAGATATGTATAAGATCTATCAGGCAGCAAGATAGAAAAGGAGAAGGTAGTATTGATGGGTTTTATATTTGTAGGACTTGGCGGGGCGACAGGAGCAATGTTAAGATATGCGATCAGTCTTCTTCCGTGCAGGTCGCCTTTTCCTGTGCTTACGCTGGCGACGAATGTGCTTGGAGCATTAGCGATCGGTTTTATTGCAGGAACTGCGGTACGAAGGGAGATGCCCCAGTATCTTCTTCTATTTTTGAAAACCGGGGTGTGTGGTGGGTTTACAACATTTTCCACCTTTTCTTTGGAAGCGTATCAGCTGTTCCATGAAAAGCAGTATTTCTTGAGCGCGGCATATACCGTATGCAGCGTATTGTTCTGTTTTGCGGGAATCGTGCTGGGTATGTACGCCGCAAAAAGAGTATAGGAGGAATCTTGATAAGGGGAAAAAAGAGTTGACAAACCTCCGGTTATGAGTAAAATATAAACATAAGTAAAAGATGATATGATTAACAATAGGTACAAATGATTGGGGTTTCAGTGATGGATAAAAGAAAAAGTAGTTTTGTCATCATGGATAATTTTCGTACTCTGCCGCTTGTTGACAGTGTTGTTTTTGTGCCGTGCACAGGTAATCCCTTTGGGGTGTGTCACAGTTGAAAACAAAATAAGCAGATGAAAAAGGGTATTGTTGTACGGATCATTTGGAAACTGAGAATACAAAGGGTGGAAGTATAGCTGTATGCTTCTGCCCTTTTTGCATTTTGTATGGGCATTTCGGTTCATTTTGATCTGTGGGACAGGAAAGGAAAATGAACATGGACAGAAAAGAGATACTTAGTGGAAAGAAAAGAATTGTGATTAAGGTAGGTACAACGACGATCACATATGATGAGACAGGGAACATCAATCTGGATAAGTTGGAGAAATTTGTAAGAATACTGATTAATCTGAGAAATAAAGGCAAAGAAGTGATCGTCGTCTCCTCGGGCGCGGTAGGGATAGGAAGAAATGTGCTGGGCTTGGAACATAAACCGGAGACAGAAGCTGCGAAGCAGGCATGTGCCGCAGTCGGACAGGGCAGGCTGATGATGATCTATGAGAAATTATTTAATGAGTACAGCCAGCTGACGGCACAAGTTCTTCTGACAAAGGAGTCGATCACAAATAAAGAGTGCAGAAGGAATGCAAGGCAGGCATTTGATGAATTATTCCGTATGAAAGTCGTGCCGATCGTAAATGAAAATGATGCGATCTCTGTAGATGAACTAGCATATGGTAATTTTGGAGACAACGATACACTGGCGGCATATGTGGCAAAGTTGGTGGATGCAGATCTGTTGATCTTAATGTCTGATATAGAAGGGTTGTATACGGACGATCCAAAAAAGAATCCAAATGCACGGTTCATACATACTGTCTCCACGATCGATGGAAAGTTAGAACAGATGGCAAAAGGGGCTTCCAGCGAATATGGAACAGGCGGGATGGCAACAAAGATCAAGGCAGCGAAAATCGCCACAGGCATCGGCGCGGACATGGTGATCGCCAATGGGGATAATATTTATACGATCAATGATATTATGGCGGGAAAAAAGATAGGGACATTATTTTTATCGAAAGAGCACAGGAAAGAAATGAAGATGGAGATGTCTCCGGAAAAGGCACAGTACCGCAGGCAGGCAAAGCGGCAGAAAAAAGAGGCGGCAAAACCATTGGCTAATACAGAAAAAGTAGAGGCTTTGATAAATGCGGGGGAAGAAAAGAAACAAGTAGAAGAACAAAAAGAGCAATAAGGCCGGGAAATCTGTTATAAGGAGGAAATCAGAATGGAAAACTATATGGAGACGCTTGCAAAACGCGCGAAAGCGGCATCTGTGAAAGCAGCCAGGATAGGAGGAACCCAACGGGACAGAGGGCTTAGAGCGGCGGCAGAAGAATTACTACTGCAAAAGAAGCATATCTTAGAGGAAAATGAAAAGGATATGAAAACAGCAAGAGAGAAAGGAATCAAACAGTCTCTTTTAGACAGACTGCAACTCAACGAGAAGCGGATCGAGGATATGGCAGAAGGATTAAGACAAGTATCTGCCCTGGAAAGTCCAGTGGGAGAGGTTCTTTCTATGAAAAATCGACCAAACGGGCTTAGGATTGGCGAAAAAAGAGTGCCGATCGGTGTGGTAGGGATCATTTACGAGTCTCGACCGAATGTGACGGCAGACGCGTTCGGTCTGTGTTTTAAAACTGGAAATGCAGTTATCCTGCGTGGAGGAAGTGATGCGATTCATTCCAATCAGGCGATCGTCTCTGCGATTAAAGCGGGCCTTAGAAAAGAAAAACTGCTGCAGGATCTGATCCTTTTAGTAGAAGATACAAGCCGGGAAGTGGTGCAGGATATGATGAAGATGCACGGTCTGATCGATGTGCTGATTCCAAGAGGCGGCGCCGGTCTGATCGCGAATGTAGTGGAAAACAGCACGGTTCCGGTCATTGAGACAGGAACGGGAAATTGTCATATTTATGTCGATGAATCTGCGGACAGAAAAATGGCTGCAGACATTATTGAAAATGCAAAGACACAGCGGATGGGCGTGTGCAATGCATGCGAATCACTAGTCATTCATGCACACGCACTGGACATGCTGCCGGGTATTGTAGAACGTTTAAAGATGCATGGAGTAGAAGTGCGCGGAGACGAACGGGCATGTCTCGTCAGTGAGTCAATTATCCCGGCGTCAGAGCAGGATTGGGGGACAGAATATCTGGATGCCATTATCTCGGTGAAGGTCGTAGATTCTATTGACGAGGCGATCGCACATATCAACTTGTATAATACAGGACATTCGGAAGCAATCGTCACACAAGATTATAATCATGCGTTGAAATTTCAGGATGAGATCGATGCGGCAGCAGTATATGTGAATGCCTCTACAAGATTTACAGACGGCTTTGAATTTGGCTTTGGCGCTGAGATCGGGATCAGCACCCAAAAACTCCATGCGAGAGGGCCAATGGGTCTGAAGGCATTGACCACAACAAAATATATCATATTCGGAGACGGACAGATTAGGTCGTAGAGTATAAAGTGAAACGGCAAAGGGAACGCGCAGTATGTATAGCGCATATCCTCTTTGTCGTTTTTTGTATATTTATGGAAATAGAGGTGAAATGTGCCTATAACTCCACTGTGCATGTACGAAAATAAATACTTGCATAATATACATATAAGATGTATAATTATGCGTAAATGTAAGAGGGAGTTTCAGAAAGAAAATACTTTACTTCCTATTAAATGAGGTTTATGATTAGAAAATATAAAACAAGAAAGGGTGTTTAAAAATGATAAAAGCAGGGATCATAGGGGCGACAGGATATGCAGGCGCCGAATTAGTCCGCATTTTAAGCAGACATAAGGAAGTAGAGATCGTATGGTATGGTTCCAGAAGCTATATAGAGAAACCGTATGCCAGTGTATATAGAAATATGTTTCAGATTGTGGATGCTGCCTGTATGGATGATAATATGGAAGAACTTGCAGAGAAGGCAGATGTTATTTTTACGGCAACCCCGCAGGGCTTTTGCGCTTCACTTGTCAATGAGGAGATACTTTCCAAGACAAAGATCATTGATCTGAGTGCAGATTTTAGGATCAAAGATGTAAATACATATGAAGAATGGTATAAAATCGAACATAAGGCGCCGCAGTTTATTGAAGAAGCAGTATACGGTCTATGCGAGGTGAACAGGGCAAAGATAAAAAAGGCGCGCCTTGTAGCAAATCCGGGATGCTATACGACTTGTTCTATCCTGACTGCATATCCTCTGGCAAAAGAAGGGATGATTGATATGGATACATTGATCATTGATGCAAAATCCGGGACGTCCGGAGCAGGCAGAGGCGCTAAGACAGCGAATCTGTTTTGCGAAGTGAATGAGAATATGAAAGCCTACGGGGTGACAACACATCGGCATACTCCGGAGATAGAAGAACAATTAGGCTATGCGTCCGGGAAAAAAGTGGTATTGAATTTTACGCCTCATCTTGTTCCGATGAACAGGGGTATCCTTGTGACAGAATATGCAGATCTGAAAAAAGACATCAGCGCACAGGAAATACAAGAGATATATAACAGTTATTATGGAAAAGAAACCTTTATCCGTGTGCTCGGAGACGGGGCATACCCGGAGACAAAATGGGTGGAAGGCAGCAATTATGCAGATATTGGTTTCCAGATCGACAAAAGGACCGGCCGCATCATTATGATGGGGGCGATCGATAATCTCGTAAAAGGCGCGGCGGGACAGGCAGTACAGAATATGAACCTAGTATTTGGCCTGAAGGAAGAAGAAGGCCTCGATCTTGTCCCTATGTTCCCTTAGACAGTAGAAAGAAGAGTAGACAGGAAAGGAAAGCAGAAGCATGATACGGGAAATGAAGATAGAAGATTATGACGGGGTCTATACACTCTGGAAAAAGATCAAAGGCTTTGGGATACGCAGCATTGACGATTCTAAGAGTGGGGTAGAACGGTTCTTAAAGCGGAATCCGACGACAAGTGTGGTCGCTGTGGAGGATGGAAAGATCGTGGGAAGTATTCTCTGCGGGCATGATGGACGCAGAGGCTGCTTATATCATGTCTGTGTGGATGAAAAATATCGGCGCCGTGGGATCGGCAAAGCGATGGTCGTGCAGTCGATGCAGGCGCTTAAGGCGGAGAAGATCAATAAAGTGTCTCTGATTGCATTTACAAAAAATGATGTGGGAAATGCATTTTGGAATACCATAGGCTGGACGGAAAGATTGGATCTAAACTATTATGATTTTACATTGAATGAGAAGAATATCACGGCGTTCAATGAGCAGTAGAGGAAACATAATTTAAACAGTATATGACAAAAGAAAGGAAAAGAAATATGGAAGTGATCAAAGGCGGTGTAACCGCGGCAAAAGGTTTTGAAGCAGCTTCAGCTGCGGCAGGCATCAAATATCAAGATAGAACGGATATGGCTCTCATATATAGCCTAAAGCCGTGCAAAACAGCCGGGACTTTTACAACAAACGTGGTGAAAGCGGCGCCTGTAAAATGGGATCAAAGGATCGTAGAAGAAAAGGTGAAAGCACAGGCAGTCGTGATTAATTCCGGGATTGCCAATGCCTGTACAGGAGAAGAAGGCATGGGATACTGTGAAGAAACAGCTAAAAAAGCGGCAGATATATTAGGAGTGGATGAAAAAGGCGTTCTTCTTGGATCAACAGGAGTCATTGGCATGCAGCTTCCAATGGAAAAAGTAAAAAATGGCATTCGTATCTTAGCAGAACAAAAAGGACACACGATAGAGGACGGAACTCATGCGGCAAAGGCGATCATGACAACGGATACATGTGAGAAGGAGATCGCGGTTACTATTGAGATCGGCGGAAAAAAAGTGACGATCGGCGGTATGGCTAAAGGCTCTGGTATGATACATCCTAATATGTGCACTATGCTTGCTTTTCTTACCACAGATGCTGTAATCTCCAGAAAGGCGATGAAGGCAGCTTTAAGCGCGGATGTATCAGATACGTACAATATGATCTCCGTAGATGGAGATACTTCTACCAATGATACAGTCCTTTTGCTTGCAAACGGCATGGCGGACAATAAGAAGATAAAGCTGGATACGAAAGAATATGAGGAATTTAAAGAAGCACTGCATTATGTCAATGAATATCTGGCAAAGAAGATTGCCGGGGACGGAGAGGGTGCAACAGCGCTTTTGGAGGCAAAGGTAATAGGAGCAAAGACGAAGGAGCAGGCGAAGACACTTGCAAAATCAGTTGTGTGCTCTAATCTGACAAAAGCGGCGATCGCAGGACATGACGCGAACTGGGGAAGGATCCTCTGTGCAATGGGATATGCAGGGACGGCGTTTGACCCTGAAAAAGTAGACCTTGTATTTGAAAGTGCAGCTGGAAAGATCGCCATCATCCAGAACGGAAAAGCCCTTGCTTATAGTGAAGAAAAGGCGACGGAGATCTTATCCTGTCCAGAGATCACCGTGACGGCGGATGTAAAGGAAGGAAAAGAGCAGGCGTCTGCATGGGGGTGTGATCTGACGCACGGATATATCGACATCAATGCAGATTACAGAAGTTAAAAGAGAAATAGCAGGGAGAGAGGAAGTAGGAGAAAATGAATGAGAACATGCAGCAATATCTGGAAAAGGCACAGGTGTTGATCGAAGCGCTGCCCTATATCCAACGTTTCAACCGCAAGATCATCGTGGTGAAATATGGCGGAAGCGCAATGGTAGATGAGAATCTGAAAAAAAGAGTGATCGAGGATGTTACACTGCTCAAGCTAGTCGGATTTAAGCCGATCATTGTGCACGGAGGCGGTAAGGAGATCAGCAGATGGGTCGGAAAAGTAGGAATGGAACCCCATTTTGTAAACGGCCTGCGTGTGACGGACGAGGAGACAATGGAAGTAGCAGAGATGGTTCTTGGCAAAGTAAACAAGAGCCTTGTGCAGATGGTGGAACAGCTTGGCGTGCGCTCCATTGGCATCAGCGGTAAAGACGGTGCTTTACTGAAAGTAGAGAAAAAATATGCGCAGGGAGAAGACATTGGCTATGTAGGAGAAATTAAACAAGTTAATGCGGAGATCCTGTATGATCTGCTGGAAAAAGACTTTTTGCCGATTGTTTGTCCGGTTGGATTAGATGATGCGTATCATACATATAATATTAATGCGGATGATGCCGCATGTGCGATCGCACGGGCGATGCATGCGGAGAAACTGGCGTTTTTGACGGATATAGAAGGCGTATATAAAGATCCAAAAGATCCTTCTACACTGATTTCAGAACTGTGCGTGGAAGAAGCAGAAAAACTGATGGCAGAAGGATATATAGGAGGCGGCATGCTTCCAAAGCTGCAAAACTGCATAGATGCTATCAAAAATGGCGTTTCCAGGGTGCATATCCTAGACGGCAGGATTCCGCACTGCCTCCTTTTGGAGATCTTTACAAATAGAGGGATCGGGACAGCTATATTACATGAGAAAGAAAGCAGGTATTATGATGGTGAACAGTAAGATACAGGCAGCGGAAGAAAATCTAATCCACGTATATAATCGTTTTCCGATTGCCCTTGATCATGGAAAAGGCATGTATCTGTACGATACAGAGGGAAAAGAGTACTTGGACTTTGCGGCCGGATTTGCGGTATGCGGTCTGGGATACGGCAATACAGAGTTTCAGGAAGCTTTGAAAGAGCAGATCGATAAGATCTGTCATATCTCTAATTTATATTATCATGAAACGTGCGGAGAGGCGGCAAAGGAACTAAATCGTATTTCCGGCATGGATCGAGTTTTTTTTACGAACAGTGGAAGCGAAGCGAATGAAGGGGCGCTCAAAGCGGCGCGTAGATATGCCTATACAAAAAAGACAGGACGCTATGAGTTTATCGCCATGGACAATTCCTTTCACGGGCGCAGTTTCGGCGCAGTTTCCGTGACAGGGCACGAGGCTTACAGAGAGCCCTTTGAACCGGTGCTTTCCGGTGTGAAATTTGCCAGGTTTAATGATCTGGATAGTGTGAAAGAGCTTGTGAGCGAGAAAACTTGTGCGATCATACTGGAACCCCTGCAGGGAGAGGGCGGGATCAACCTTGCTACACAGGAATTTATGGAGGGAATCCGCAGGCTCTGCGATGAAAAGGGGATACTGATGATCTGTGATGAAGTGCAGTGCGGCATGGGCAGGACAGGCAGTATGTTTGCATGGCAAGGATTTGGCGTTAAGCCGGATATCCTGACAATGGCAAAAGCGATTGGAAACGGGATTCCGGTGGGCGCTTTTGCCATGACAGAAGAAGTGGCGGAATATTCTTTAAAACCAGGAGACCACGGGGCGACATATGGAGGCAATCCACTTGCCTGCACAGCGGTCAAAAAAGCAATCGAAATTTTTGAAAGAGACGATATTGTCGGCCATGTGAAAAGGACAGCGCCTTATCTTGAGAAAAGGTTAGAGGAAATCGCAGAGGAATTTGCCTTTGTGACAGGGCGCAGGGGAAAAGGCTTTATGCAGGGCTTAGTTTTTTCAAGACCGGTGTCAGAAATCAATGCAAAAACGTTGGAAGAAGGACTGCTTGTGATCCAGGCACAGGGAAATGTCATCCGTTTCCTACCGCCTTTGATAGCTGAAGAAAAGCACATTGACGAAATGGTCTGTAAACTGCGGAATGCTTTAAAACAAATACAGTAGAATGAAATACCAGCTGTTGGGAAATACTATCCGGAGAACCTAGAAGAAATAAGGAGGTATGACCAATGGCTGGTTTTTTGATCGCGCTTCTTTCAGGAGCATTGATGAGTGTGCAGGGAGTATTTAATACACAGGTGACAAAGACGACAGGAATGTGGGTCAGTAATGCTTGGGTGCAGCTGAGTGCTTTTGGCGTTTGTTTTCTTTTATGGCTGTTTAACGGACGTGACAGTATATCTGCGATCGCAAAAGTGGAGCCGAAATATATGTTGTTAGGCGGTGTCATCGGCGCAGGTATCACCTGGACAGTGATCAAGAGCATGGGAGTTTTAGGACCCGCGAAAGCTGCGCTTTTGATAGTGATCGCACAGTTGACCGTCGCATATGTGATCGAGCTGCTGGGGATTTTTGGTGTGGAGAAAGAGCCTCTGGATATGAGAAAAGTGGGAGGTCTTGCGCTTGCTTTGATCGGGATAGCCATCTTCCAATGGGAATAAAACAGAACAAGTCTGCTGTAACAAAGCTGTAACAAAAATGTAATTTATGTATTGTAATTTGGTACGGGATTCGTTACAATATGATTGTCCGGCATAAAGGGGTATTCCTTCAGTTTTACAGACTGGGAGGAAAGAGTATGCAAGACAGACAAAAAAGAAGAACTTTTCTGTGGATCGCGGCAGCAGTATGCGCAGGCATTTTAGTATCCGGCTGCAAAGGGAAAGAAACAGCTCCTTTGCAGGAGGCGGATATAAAGGCAGCTGCAGAGGAGACAGAAGAGAACGATACGGATACGGGAGAAGGACAAGAGGCAGACCAAGAGAAAGAAATCGGTCGGGAAGCAGACACGGTTTTTGTCTATGTATGCGGAGCGGTTGTGTCTCCGGGAGTATATGAATTAGACAGCGGCGCGCGCGTATATGAAGCGCTCGAAGCTGCAGGCGGCATGAAGGAAGAAGCGGCGCAGGAGATCTTAAACCAGGCAGGAAAGATCGAGGACGGCGGGCGTATCTATGTGCCCACAAAAGAAGAAGCTGCAGAGGGCTTGCTTGAAAATGCGGCGGATTCGGACGGGGTTGTGGAAGGAACGGCAGGTTCGGATAACAGTGAGCAGGGAAAGATAAATATGAATACGGCTGGACTGGAGGAACTCAAAACTTTAAGCGGAATCGGTGATGCAAAGGCTCAAAGTATCATAAGATACAGAGAGGAAAACGGGGAGTTTCAAACAATCGAGGAAGTGATGAACGTTGAGGGAATCAAGGAGGGAGTATTTAATAAAATAAAAGACAAGATTACGGTATAGGTAAGGGAGATAGGACGACGAGGAGTATGAGTAAGAAAATCTTGGTAGTAGATGATGAAAAATTGATCGTGAAGGGGATACGCTTCAGCCTTGAGCAGGATGGCATGGAAGTGGACTGTGCCTATGATGGGGAAGAAGCTTTACGGTATGCAAGGAACTGTGAATATGACCTGGTGCTTCTGGATGTTATGCTTCCTAAACTGGACGGCTTCCAGGTCTGTCAGCAGATTCGTGAATTTTCAGATATGCCAGTAGTCATGCTGACGGCAAAAAGCGAAGATATGGATAAAATACTGGGGCTGGAATACGGGGCGGATGATTATATCACCAAGCCATTTAATATTTTGGAAGTGAAGGCTAGGATCAAGGCGATCATGCGCAGGACGTCCAAGAAAAAAGAAACACCTAACAGCACAATACTCGTAAAAGGCGCTATGCGCATTGACTGTGAGAGCAGGCGGGTATTCATTGGTGAGAAAGAGATCAATCTGACGGCAAAAGAATTTGACGTGCTGGAACTGTTGGCGATGAATCCAAATAAGGTCTACAGTAGAGAAAATCTCTTGAATCTGATATGGGGGTATGATTATCCAGGAGATGCAAGAACGGTAGATGTGCATATACGGCGTCTGCGAGAAAAGATAGAGATCAAGCCGAGTGAACCAAAATATGTACATACAAAGTGGGGAGTGGGTTATTATTTCCAGGGCTAAAGTTCGTTTCAAAATAAAAGATAAGATCATAAAGAATCTGCGGTTTCGTATCATATTGGTGATCTTCTGCGCAGGGATCCTGCCCTGTGCAGGCGCTTATCTAGGGATCACAAAGGCATATGAGGCCAGAGAGATTTCTGTGCGGACCGCAGAGATTCAAAATCAATGTACAATTCTAAGTGATCAGTTGAATCGTTATCACTATCTGACGGATCCTTCTTCCGAAGTTATCAATGCAAATTTATTACAACTTACGAATATTTATAATGGGCGTGTCATGATCGTCAATAGTGATCTAAAAGTGATCAAGGATACATACGATTTAGATGAAGGCAAGACGATCGTCTCAGAAAATGTCGTGGAATGTATGAAAGGAAACAGCATAAACATTTACGACAGCAGGAACCAGTATATTGAAGTCGCTTCTCCGATCCTGGATCCTAAAGGGAAAGAGATCACAGGAGTTATGCTGGCAAGCGTTTCTACCGATACGGTCAAAAACAATCTGAAGATCCTTAAGACAAATAGTCTTGTTATCATCGCAGGAGTGTTGATCTTTGTAGCAGCATTCGGGATCCTGATCGCGGACAGAATGGTACGTCCTTTGCACAAGATTACAAAATCCATTGAGAATGTATCAGAAGGCTATGAGGATGACGTGCTGCATGAAGATACATTTACAGAGACAAGGATGCTGAGCGAGGCGTTCAATAAAATGTTGGGCAGACTAAAACAGCTGGATGATTCCAGAGAGGAATTCGTCTCCAATGTATCTCATGAATTAAAGACACCCCTTACGTCCATGAAAGTACTGGCAGATTCGCTCCTGGCGCAAAAAGAAGTGCCGGTAGAATTATATCAGGAATTTATGGGGGATATAGCTAAAGAAATAGATCGAGAAAATGATATCATCACGGATCTTTTGTCTCTTGTAAAGATGGATAAAAAGGGAACAACCTTAAATATAACTTCCGTTCAGATCAATGAGATGTTGGAGCAGATATTAAAACGGTTGAAACCAATAGCGGAGAAAAAGAACGTAGAAGTCGTATTGGAAAGTTTTCGTCCAGTGGTGGCGGAGATTGATGAGATGAAGTTATCGCTTGCTTTTTCGAATCTGGTGGAGAATGCTTTGAAATATAATCATGAAAATGGGTGGGTACATGTATCTTTGAATGCGGATCATAAATACTTTTATGTAAAGGTAGCGGATTCTGGCATCGGTATTCCAAAAGAAGATCAAGAACATATTTTTGAGCGATTCTACCGGGTGGATAAATCCCACTCACGGGAGATGGGTGGAACAGGTCTTGGATTGTCCATTGTGAGGGGAGCGGTCATCATGCATCGTGGCTCGGTGAAAGTATACAGCAGCGAAGGGGAAGGAACGACGTTTACGGTACGGATTCCTCTGATCTATGCGGCGGTTTAAAGGAGGCAGAAAAAGCAGTGGATAAAAGGAAAAGAATTTTACAGATATTTTGTATAGTCTTTTTTATCGTACTTCTGTCTGGCTGCAATAAGCGTACGGATGTAAAAGAGGGGGATCCCTTCATTTATTGCCTGAATGAAGACAGGACGGGGCTTGTCAAAGTCACATACGAGCAGAAAAAGGCGAAAGCGGAAGAATGTGCCGAAGAAATGCTTAAAGAATTAAAGAAGCCTGCCCAGGATATTGCCTATACAACGGTTTTTCCAAAAGATGTGAAAGTGAAAGAGTGCCGGTTAAAAGGAAGCATTCTATATATTGATTTTAATAAAGAATATGCGAAGATCGACCCGGTGGAAGAAAAATTGGTGCGTGCAGCTTCCGTGCAGTCCCTTTTGGAGATAAAAGGGATAAATGGAGTATGCTTTAGTGTGGAAGGCGATCCGATCCGTGACAGCGAAGGAGAAGAAATCGGGATGATGAATGCAGATGATTTTGTACAAAATGCAGGCTCCTCTCCCAGCTCCTATCAGAGTACTTCTTTAAAATTATATTTTACAAATGAAAAGGGCGATAAATTAGTAGAACAGACAATGGATGTAAAATATAGCAGCAATATTTCCAAGGAGAAATTGATTGTTGAGAAATTGATGCAAGGACCGAAAAAGGACGGCGTTTATCCAACGATCAATCCGTCGGCGAATCTATTGGGGGTTACGATCAAAGACGGGATCTGTTATGTGAATTTCGACAGTGAATTTTTAAACAGTACGTGTGATGTGCTGCCGGAAGTCGCGGTCTATTCGATTGTAAATTCTCTCGTTGAAGGAACAGAAGCTTCAAAAGTTCAGATTACAGTAAACGGAGAATCAAACGCAGTCTATATGGAGAAGGTGGACTTGAGCAAACCGCTCAAAGCAGATATGGACTGGACATCTTAAAAAATGAAAGTATGATAAAGAGACCCTTATGTGTACTGTCACTTTTTCTTCTGGGTATTGTGACAGTACTGGCGGGAGAACTCCAAGATTCTAAAAAACAAGAGTTCTCCCGGCTAGAAAAAAGTGCTGTCCCAGGGGAGGATACAGCAATAAGTGGGACAGTATATAAGCGGGAAGAAAAAGAACATGTACAGGCGTTTTATATAAAAAATATACGAATAAGTGGAAAGTGTAAAACGCAGATCATAGAAGAATCTAAAATTCTGGTTTATCTCAAACCAAATATATCCAAAAAACAGGTAAAAATAGGAAATCAGGTATATGTACAAGGAGCAGCGGAGGTTTTTGAAACAGCGAGAAACCGCGGGAATTTTGATACTAGATTTTATTACTGTAGACAGGGGATCCACGCACTTTTATGGGCAGACAGCATAGAAGTGATCAGTGCCGATACGGCGGCAGTGAGAGAGAAACTGACAGCACTTAAATATAGGTGGAAAAATAGTCTCATCGAGATATTAGGCGGGTATTATGGAAACGGAGTCAGTGCAGTCTTGCTGGGGGAAAAGGCAGGACTTGACGAATCTATGAAGGAGGAATTCCGTAAGACAGGGATTGGACATATTTTAGCGATTTCCGGTCTGCACATGTCATTTATCGGAATGGGGCTGTATAAGATACTACGCCGTTTGGGTCTGCCTTTTGCAGTATCCGGCGCAGTATCTGCCGTTTTTATGCTGTTATATACTATGATGACAGGGGCAGGGATCTCCAGTATACGTGCGCTTCTTATGTTCGCCATACGCATGGGGGCGGAGGTGTCCGGCAGACAATATGATATGGCGACAAGCCTTTCTCTGGCGGCAGCGATTGTGGCGGTGTCTTCACCACTCAGCGTGCTGGATGCTTCCTTTTTGCTTTCTTTTGGTTCCCTTGCCGGACTGCTCCTTCTGCTTCCTATCCTGGAGAAGGGGCTAATATCCGGCGGGGAAGAAAAACGGAAAGTACAGGTAAGAGTAAAAAAGCATTGTCTTCGAGGATTGTGCGCCAGCGCAGCAGTCAATTTGGCACTTCTTGGGCCTATGCTATATTTTTATTTTGAAATCCCGCCTTATTCTATATTTTTGAATATGCTCATTATTCCGCTGATGCCGCTTTTTATGTCGGCAGGGCTTTTGGGTTCTGGGCTTCTTCTTTTTGCGAAAAGCGCAGGGAAAAAGGTGTTATTTCTGTGCAAAGGGATCCTGTTTTTTTATGACAGAGCATGTACCTTGGCAGGCAGACTGCCGGGAAGTCGTGTGGTGACAGGCAGACCGCCCCAAATATATATGCTGCTGTATTATGTCGTACTGGCAGGAATCTGCATATGGTTTTACAACAAAAAAGACAGGGATAGAAAGCAGAGTACAGACGAACAGGCAGAGAAAGACAGGCAGAGAAAAAGAGCATGGAAAGCTGTCGGAGGGTTTGCGGCGGCAGCGTTTATTTTGCCAGCTGCCTGTATGTGCAGCCACCGTATAAAAACAGGGATGGAAATAGTAGTTCTGGATGTGGGGCAAGGGGATGGGATTTTCATAAGAGGACCGAAAGGCAAGAGGTATCTGATCGACGGTGGAAGCAGCGATGTATCTATGGTGGGAAAGTACAGGATAGAGCCATATCTTTTGTCAGGAGCAGTAGACACACTGGACTATATTTTGATTTCTCATGGTGATGAAGACCACATAAATGGAACAAAAGAATTGCTGGAAAGGCAGAAGATAGGAGTCCGCATAAAAAATCTGGTTCTTCCGCCAGAGCAGGTGTGGGACGAGAAACTGACAGATCTGGCACAGATGGCAGTTCAAAATGACACAAAAGTTTTGGTGATGGGAAAAGGAGATCGACTCACAGAAGGAAAAATGAAAATTGTCTGTCTGCATCCCGACCAGGAATATGATCAGGAGAAAGGGAACGAGGCTTCTATGGTATTGGATATTTCCTATAAAAATCTGGACATTCTGCTGACAGGGGATATAGAAGGACAAAGTGAACAGACATTGGTTAAAGAGGAAATACGGGGGACTTATGAGATATTAAAAGTGGCTCATCATGGTTCCAAGGGCTCCAGTGGGCAAAGATTTTTAGAACAGGTAGATCCAGAGATCGCTCTGATCTCTGCAGGAATAGAAAACCGTTATGGGCATCCCCATGAAGAAGTACTTAAAAGACTTAAGACGCAGGGAAGTAGGGTCTATTCTACCCAGGATAATGGAGCAATCACAATAGAAAGTGACGGACAGAGTATACGGATACAAGGATATGTAAAATGAAGCACGCGCTCAGGGAACAGTCAGATAAACCTCTTGTCAAACAGGAAGAACTTCATATATAATAGAGAAGCTATGAAGAGTTTAAATGAAGATTTAAAAACAGGACAATTTAAACAAATATATCTTCTCTATGGAGAGGAAGGATATTTGAAGAAACAGTATAAGGAACGGCTTACAAAAGCAATGCTTCCAGAAGGGGATACGATGAACTATGCGTATTATGAAGGGAAGAATGTGGATGTAAAAGAGGTGATAGACCTGGCAGAGACGCTTCCTTTTTTTTCTGAGCGCAGGCTTTTGGTATTTGAAAATACCGGCTTTTTTAAGAGCGCAGGTGCGGATTTGGCAGAATATGTAAAAGAAATGCCGCAGACTTCTTTCTTCCTTTTTGTAGAAAGTGAAGTAGATAAACGCAGTAAACTGTATAAGGCAGTAAAGGCAAAAGGGCGTATTGTCGAGCTTTCTATGCAGGATGAGGGGACTTTGAAACGGTGGGTAGCAGGGCTCGTACGAAAAGAGAATAAGCAGATTTCAGAGAACTGTATCGTATATTTTCTGAATAAGATCGGAACCGATATGGAGAATATTCTGCGGGAACTTGAAAAGCTGTTTTGTTATACTATGGAACGGAACAGCATCACAAAGGAAGATATTGACGCTGTCTGTGTAACACAGATGACAAATCATATTTTTGACATGGTCAACGCAGTGGCAGAGAAGAAACAGAAAAAGGCGTTGGATCTGTATTATGAACTGCTTGCTTTAAAAGAACCGCCTATGCGGATCTTATTCCTTTTGGCAAGGCAGTACCGGATCTTATTTCATGTAAAAGAGCTGATCGGAAAGGGATATGGCAGAAAGGAAATCGCGGCAAAAGCAGGCCTCCATCCGTTCGCGGCGGGAAAATATATGGAGCAGGAGAAATATTTTAAGAGCCGGGAACTGCGCCTGATCATGGAAGATGCCGCCGACATTGAACAGAGAGTAAAAACGGGGCTTTTGACAGATCATCTGGCAGTGGAATTGTTTTTAGTGAAATATTCCGCGGGTAATCAGAAAAACTGTAAAAAATAGAGAAAAATACAGGATATAACAGGAGGAAGAGAAGTGTCCGAGATAGAACAGAGTAAAATACGAAATTTTTGTATCATCGCACATATCGATCATGGAAAGTCGACATTGGCAGATCGTATCATTGAGAAAACAGGGCTTTTGACAAGCCGGGAGATGCAGTCCCAGGTGCTGGACAATATGGATCTGGAGAGGGAGAGAGGTATCACGATCAAGGCGCAGGCGGTCAGGACTGTCTACAAGGCAAAGGATGGGGAAGAATATATTTTTAATCTGATAGACACTCCTGGGCATGTAGATTTTAATTACGAGGTATCCAGAAGTCTTGCGGCGTGCGACGGTGCCATTCTGGTCGTGGACGCGGCACAGGGGGTGGAAGCGCAGACGCTGGCGAATGTGTATCTTGCCCTGGATCATGACTTGGATGTCATGCCGGTCATCAATAAGATCGATCTGCCAAGCGCGGATCCGGATCGGGTCAAAGAAGAAATTGAAGATGTGATCGGTATCGAGGCGGATGAGGCACCGCTTATATCGGCTAAGACGGGGCTGCATGTGGAAGACGTATTGGAACAGATCATCACGAAGATTCCTGCGCCGGGCGGAGATGCGGCGGCGCCTCTAAAGGCACTGATCTTTGACTCCGTATATGACGCGTATAAGGGGGTGATCGTGTTCTGCAGGATCAAAGAAGGAACAGTAAAAAAGGGAACTCCGATCAAAATGATGGCTACAGGCGCTGTGGCGGATGTGGTGGAAGTCGGATACTTTGGTGCAGGACAGTTTATACCATGCCAGGAACTGAGCGCCGGTATGGTAGGATATATAACGGCGAGTCTTAAGAATGTAAAAGATACAAGAGTAGGTGACACGGTGACCAATGCGCAGGAACCATGTGCCGAGCCGCTTCCGGGATATAAGAAGGTCAATCCGATGGTGTATTGTGGTTTATATCCAGCGGACGGCGCAAAGTATCCGGACCTTAGAGATGCCTTGGAAAAACTACAGTTAAATGACGCTGCCCTGCAGTTTGAAGCAGAGACGTCTGTTGCGCTCGGTTTTGGATTCCGCTGCGGCTTCCTGGGACTTCTGCATTTGGAGATTATTCAGGAACGTTTAGAAAGAGAATATAATTTGGATCTGGTGACAACGGCGCCAAGTGTTATCTATAAGGTGCATAAGACAAATGGGGAAGTGATCGATCTGACGAATCCGACGAATCTGCCGGATCCGGCGGAGATTGATTATATGGAAGAACCAATGGTAAAGGCAGAGATTATGGTGACATCTGAATTTATCGGTGCGATCATGGATCTATGCCAGGAACGCCGGGGGGTATACCAGGGAATGGAGTATATTGAAGAAAAACGGGCGGTTCTTCATTATCATCTTCCGCTAAATGAGATCATCTACGATTTCTTTGATGCCTTGAAATCTCGTTCCAGAGGCTATGCTTCTTTTGATTACGAGATGTTGGGATATGAACGTTCTGAACTGGTGAAGCTGGATATTCTTATCAACAAAGAAGAAGTAGATGCACTGTCCTTCATCGTCTTTAGCGGAAGCGCATATGAACGGGGAAGAAAAATGTGTGAAAAATTAAAAGAAGAAATCCCCCGTCAGCTTTTTGAAATTCCTATCCAGGCGGCGGTCGGCAGTAAGATCATTGCCAGAGAAACTGTCCGCGCGATGCGCAAAGACGTTCTGGCCAAATGCTACGGCGGTGATATTTCCCGTAAGAAGAAACTGCTGGAGAAGCAAAAGGAAGGAAAGAAGAGAATGCGCCAGATAGGAAATGTAGAAATTCCACAGAAGGCGTTCATGAGTGTTTTAAAACTGGATGATGATTGATATGAGAAAAGAATTAGAATTGTATCTGCATATCCCATTTTGCGTCAGGAAATGTGCGTATTGTGATTTTTTGTCTGCGGCTGCGGATGAAGAGACGATACGGCGATATGTGGATGCATTGATCTGCGAGATAGAAAGGCAGCGCACATTTGCGCGGCAATATATAGTGACAACAGTTTTTATGGGCGGAGGAACTCCGTCCATTTTAGCAGGAGAAGAAACGGAGCGCATTTTCCGCGCTCTATATCAGACGTTTACATTTGCAGAGAAACCTGAGATTACGATAGAAGTGAACCCCGGCACTGTATCGGAGGAAAAATTAAGACGGTGGAAAGCGTCCGGGATCAATCGTCTGAGTATTGGACTGCAGTCGGCGGACGATCGGGAATTAAAATTTCTGGGCAGGATACACACATTTGAGGCATTTACAGATACATTTCATATGGCGCGGAGCTGTGGTTTTGAAAATATCAATGTAGATCTGATCTCTGCGATCCCGGGACAAGATCTTGAGAGCTGGGAACGGACTTTGAAAAGAACGGCAGAAGCAAAGCCGGAGCATGTCTCCGCATATAGTCTGATATTGGAGGAAGGCACGCCCTTTTATACCTGGTATGTAAACGAAGAACGACCACAGGGGAAGAAAGATCTGCCGGCGCTTCCGGGAGAGGATGCAGACAGGGAGATGTACAAAAAGACAGAGAGTATTTTAAAAGCATACGGTTACGAACGGTACGAAATCTCGAATTATGCAAAGAAGGGATATGCATGCCGGCATAATCTGGGATATTGGGAACGAAAAGAATACCTAGGCCTGGGACTTGGCGCCGCGTCTTTGATAGGGGAACGACGTTTTTCCAATACAAGCAGTTTAGGCGAGTATCTTCAGATCTTTGAGACTGGACAGCCGACTGCTTCTGCGAGAGTCGGCACGGAGATCTTAAGCATAGAGGATCAGATGGAAGAATTTATGTTTCTGGGACTCCGCAAAATGAAAGGGATCTCTTACGCGGAATTTTTTGATCGGTTTGGAAGGGAAGCATACAGCGTATATGGGGAACAGATCCAAAAGCTAAAAGAAGAGGGGCTTTTAAAAGAACAGGAGGGTTTTCTTACTCTGACAGATTTCGGCATTGATATCAGCAACTATGTATTCGAGAAGTTTCTTTTTGACAGGTAGGATAGGAAAGCATATATTTTGACTTTCTAAGATTTGACTTCCTAATCCTAAAAAATGTATAAACAGTGTTGACAAACACAAATCCTAGTGCTATCTTAATATACGTAAGGTGTTAGCACTCAAAACTAAAGAGTGCTAATAAGCTTTAGGAAGGGAGAAAAAGATGGTGACGGACACAGGTTTAAATGAAAGAAAACTGACGATACTAAAAGCAATCATCCAGAACTATCTTGAGACAGGAGAACCTGTTGGTTCAAGGACCCTTTCCAAATATACAGAACTGAATTTAAGTTCTGCGACGATCCGGAACGAGATGGCGGATCTGGAAGACTTGGGTTATATTTTCCAGCCGCATACATCTGCGGGGCGGATTCCCTCTGACAAGGGATATCGGTTATATGTCGATATGCTGATGGAGGAAAAAGAGCAGGAGATTACAGAACTGAAAAATACAATGCTTGAGAAGACGGGGAAGGTGGAGCAGGTCTTGCAGCAGGCGGCAAAGGTGCTTGCCGCAAATACCAATTATGCGACCATGGTATCGTCTCCTATGAACAACCGCAATACACTGAAGTTTATCCAGTTGTCCCAGGTGGATGAAGAACAGATCGTGGCTGTTATTGTAATGGGAGGAAATGTAATCAAGAATAAGATCATTGAAGTTGGCGAAAGCTTAAGTAATGAAAACCTTCTGAAGCTGAATATGCTGCTGAATACAACATTGAACGGGATGTCGATCGATCAGATTACACTGGGGCTGATCGCGCGGTTAAAAGAGCAGGCAGGTATCCACAGCCAGGTGATCGGAAATGTGCTGGACGCAGTGGCGGAGATCATCCATGTAGAAGATGATATGGAGATTTATACGAGCGGCGCGACGAATATTTTCAAATATCCGGAATTGAGCGATAAGCAGAGCGCCCAGGAGATCATCAGTGCATTTGAGGAAAAGCAGCAGCTAGCTGATCTGGTGACGGAGACGCTTGCCAGTGAGGACAATCATGGGATCCAGGTGTATATCGGAGACGAGACGCCTGTTAAGACGATGAAGGACTGCAGTGTAGTGACAGCAACATACGAACTGGGAGAAGGCATGAAAGGAACGATCGGTATCATCGGTCCTAAACGTATGGATTATGAACATGTCATGAAAACGCTGAAAACTTTGCAAAATGAGTTGGATGCGATTTACAGTAAAGAGTCGAAAGAATAGGAAGGTGAAAAATCAGTGGATGAAAAGATGAGCAAAGAAGATATGGTAAAAGAAGCTGTTGAAGAGGCAAAAGCAAAGGCAAGTGAAAAGCAGAAAAAAGATGAAGACAGCGTAAATGCAGAAGAGACAAAAGCAGCTGAAGCAGAAGAGACAAAAGAAGAACAGACCGAGGAAGGCACAGAGCAAGACGTAGAAGATACTGAAAGTGAAAAGCCAGAAAAGAAGAAGTTGTTTTCTAAAAAGCCGAAGAAAGACAAAAAGGATGAGAAAATAGAAGAACTTACAGATCGGCTGACGCGGCAGATGGCGGAATTTGATAA
This sequence comes from Mediterraneibacter sp. ICN-202921, assembly GCF_037890075.1. NCBI lineage: Bacteria > Bacillati > Bacillota > Clostridia > Lachnospirales > Lachnospiraceae > Mediterraneibacter > Mediterraneibacter sp. ICN-202921. The sequence goes on from NZ_JBBKBE010000016.1 coordinate 56,288, forward strand.
TTTCCGAAAGCGTACAGATAAAGAAAAATCACAGATGTATGAAATCGGAGCAAAAGATGTGATTGAAAAGATCCTTCCAGTTGTCGATAATTTCGAGAGAGGGCTCGCAGCGGTGAAGGAAGAGGAAAAGGGCAATCCTTTTGAAGAAGGAATGGAGAAGATTTATAAACAATTGATGACAACACTGGAAGCCCTTGAAGTAAGACCGATAGAAGCAGTCGGCAAGGAATTTGATCCGGATTTTCATAATGCAGTGATGCATGTAGAGGATGAGGAACTGGGAGAGAATATCATCACAGAAGAGTTCCAGAAAGGGTACACATACAGAGACAGCGTGGTAAGGCACAGTATGGTAAAAGTAGCAAATTAATATTCCATAAACAGAATAAAGAAATAGATCAGAAGATCAATGAAGGAGGAATCTTAGTATGGGAAAAATAATAGGAATTGACTTAGGTACAACAAACAGCTGTGTGGCTGTTATGGAAGGCGGGCAGCCCACAGTCATCGCGAATACAGAAGGCGCGAGAACGACACCGTCTGTCGTAGCATTTACAAAGACAGGAGAACGTTTAGTCGGTGAGCCGGCAAAGCGTCAGGCAGTAACGAATGCAAGCAGGACGATCTCATCGATCAAAAGAGAGATGGGCTCAGACCATAAGGAAGATATCGACGGAAAGAAATATTCACCACAGGAAATTTCGGCTATGATCCTGCAGAAGCTCAAAGCAGATGCAGAAGGATACTTAGGTGAGAAAGTTACAGAAGCAGTGATCACTGTTCCGGCTTATTTTAATGACGCGCAGCGTCAGGCGACAAAGGATGCCGGTAAAATCGCGGGTCTGGATGTAAAACGTATCATCAATGAGCCTACGGCTGCCGCACTTGCCTATGGCCTGGATAATGAAAAAGAGCAGAAGATCATGGTATATGACTTGGGCGGCGGAACCTTTGATGTTTCGATCATCGAGATTGGCGACGGAGTCATCGAAGTACTTGCAACGGCAGGAAACAACAGACTGGGCGGAGACGACTTTGACCAGAAGATTACAGATTATATGCTTGCTGACTTTAAAGCAAAAGAAGGCGTAGATTTATCTACAGATAAGATGGCTCTCCAGAGATTAAAAGAGGCCGCAGAAAAAGCGAAAAAAGAACTTTCTTCTGCTACAACGACGAATATCAACCTTCCGTTCATCACAGCAACAGCAGAAGGGCCGAAGCATTTTGATATGAATCTGACAAGAGCAAAATTTGACGAATTGACAAGAGATCTTGTTGATAAAACAGCAGAACCTGTGAAGAGAGCACTTTCTGACGCAGGACTGACCGCATCTGAATTAGGGCAGGTGCTGCTTGTCGGCGGTTCCACACGTATACCGGCTGTACAGGAAGAAGTGAAACGTCTGACGGGAAGAGAACCAAGCAAGTCCCTGAATCCGGACGAATGTGTTGCGCTGGGCGCTTCTGTACAGGGAGGAAAACTTGCCGGAGACGCAGGCGCAGGAGATATCCTTCTTCTGGATGTTACTCCGTTGTCACTGTCTATTGAGACAATGGGCGGTGTCGCTACAAGGCTGATCGAGAGAAATACGACGATCCCTACAAAGAAGAGCCAGATTTTCTCTACAGCAGCAGATAATCAGACAGCAGTAGATATTAATGTAGTGCAGGGCGAGAGACAGTTCGCAAAAGATAATAAATCACTTGGTCAGTTCAGACTGGATGGTATTCCGCCGGCTCCACGCGGAATCCCGCAGATCGAGGTTACATTCGATATTGATGCAAATGGTATTGTAAATGTATCTGCAAAAGATCTGGGAACAGGAAAAGAACAGCATATCACGATCACCGCAGGTTCTAACATGTCAGACGCAGATATTGACAAGGCTGTGAAAGAAGCAGCAGAATTTGAGGCGCAGGACAAGAAGAGAAAAGAAGCGATCGATACAAGAAATGAAGCAGACACTATGGTATTCCAGACAGAAAAGGCTCTCAAAGAAGTGGGCGATAAGTTGGATGCAAATGATAAAGCAGCAGTTGAGGCAGACTGTCAGGCGTTGAAAGACGTGTTGGCAAAATCTACTCCTGAGGAGGCTACAGAAGCACAGATAGCTGAAATCAAGGCTGCAAAAGAAAAATTGATGGAGAGCGCGCAGAAACTTTTCACAAAGATGTATGAGCAGGCAGGAGCTGCAGCAGGAGCAGGAGCCGCAGGAGGCCCCGCACCGGAGGCAGGACCGGCACCGGACGGCTTCCAGGGTGACGACGTTGTAGACGGAGATTATAAGGAAGTCTAAGAGCACTTACAACGCTTTGCGAGGACAGATACGCCGCACAAAGAGTTCCGTTTGCGGAACTCTTTGTGCCGTGTATAAAAGATGAATGAAAGAGTGAAAGGTAGAGTATAGTATTATGGCAGAGTCAAAAAGAGATTATTACGAGGTGCTTGGTGTCGGCAGAGACGCGGATGAAGCAGCGATTAAGAAGGCTTATCGTGCCCTGGCTAAAAAGTACCATCCCGATATGAATCCGGGAGATGCCGAGGCAGAGAAAAAATTCAAAGAGGCATCAGAAGCGTATGCAGTACTCAGTGACCCTGATAAACGCAGACAGTATGACCAGTTCGGGCATGCGGCATTTGAAGGCGGCGCCGGGGGAGCAGGAGGATTCGGCGGTTTTGATTTTAACGGCGCTGATTTCAGTGACATTTTTGGAGATATTTTTGGAGATCTGTTTGGCGGTGGCAGGAGAAGCGGCCGTGCCGGAAACGGACCGATGAGAGGCGGCAATATAAGGAAGAGTATTCGTATCACATTCGAGGAGGCTGTGTTCGGGTGTGAAAAAGAACTGGACTTAGTATTGAAAGATCCCTGCGAAGCCTGCCATGGAACCGGGGCAAAACCGGGGACATCTCCGGAGACATGTCCGAAATGCGGAGGAAAAGGTCAGGTCGTATATACTTCCCAGTCATTCTTTGGAACTGTACAAAATGTGCAGACATGTCCGAATTGCGGAGGTTCAGGGAAAGTAATCAAAGAAAAATGTTCCTCCTGTTCAGGAACAGGGTATACATCCAGCAGGAAGAAAATTAAAGTTACGATTCCGGCAGGGATAGATAATGGGCAGAGCGTGCGTATACGGGATAAGGGAGAACCCGGTGTAAACGGCGGTCCGAGAGGAGATCTGTTGGTTGAAGTCAATGTATCCAGACATCCCATCTTCCAGAGACAGGATATGCATATTTTTTCCACTGTCCCGATTTCATTCGCGCAGGCGGCGTTAGGCGGCGATGTGAGGATCCCGACTGTGGATGGAGACGTGCTCTATACGGTAAAAGCGGGAACGAAGACAGATACGAAAGTACGTCTGAAAGGAAAAGGCGTGCCGTCTCTGAGAAATTCGCAGGTAAGAGGAGACCATTATGTCACTTTAGTCATCCAGACACCGGAGAGATTGAGCCAGGAGGCAAAAGAAGCTTTGCGCAGATTTGATGAGTTGACAGGGAATACGTTGCGTCAGAATGAATCTGCATCCGAAAAAAGTGAAAAGAAGTCTAAGAAAAAAGGATTTATGGATAAAGTAAAAGAAGCTTTTGAAGAATAAAAAACTTGAAAGCACAGAAAAAGTGGGTGCCGGGAATATTTCCGACACCCACTTTTTTGTGCAGACGAGACAGATATCCTATTTGTTTTGATAATAGAAAACAGCAAGCTGCGTGCGGTCTCTTAAATTTAGTTTATCCAGGATGGCACTCAGATAATTCCGTACAGTTCCCTCACTTAAATATAGCTGTGCGGCAATTTCTTTATTGCTTAAACCTTCTGCTATAAGACGGATGATAGCAGTCTCTCGTTCATTGATATCATAAGAGGCATAGTCAAACGCAGGCTGTTTGTGGAGAAGATCTGGGATACGCGATACAATCTCATTCCCAAAGACAGTCTGACCGGAGCAGACGGCACGTATCGCCGGAGCGATGGTCTGATAGTCTTGTTTTAAAAGATATCCTTTTGCCCCTATTTTTAATGCTTTTACAATATATTCATCATCAGAAAAAGTCGTCAGAAGCAAGATCTTCGCATCTGGAAATTCTGCCAGTATATCTGCCGCAGCATCCAGACCGTTTCTTTCTTTCATCCGGATATCCATGAGAAGGACATCCGGACGGTGTTTCTTGTACAGGGGAAGGGCTTGCCGACCGTCGAAGGCAGTTGCGGCCACACAAAAATCAGGTACGGCAGTGAGGATCATCTGCAAAGCGTTTACAACGAGGCAGTCATCATCGATCAAGATCAGTTTCATAAGGTTGTCTCCTTTGGAATTGTGATAAATATTTTAAATCCGTCTTCTGTCAGTATTTGTACATTGCCGTGCAGGGCACTGATACGCTCTTTCATATTGGAAATACCAATCCCGTAAGTCTTTGGCGTATAGCTGGAACCATTGTCTTCGATACAGAGTTGATAGAGTGCCGGGTGTTCTCGGATCAGAATGGAGGCTTTCGTGGCATTGCTGTGCCGTATCATATTAGAAAGCGCTTCTTTTGTAATACTTATAAAGCTGTATTTTACATCTTTGGGAACGTCTCTGCCGCAGTCATAGCAGTAGTGTACGGGACAGAATGAGAAGTCTTTTATGACAGAAGCAATCGCCTCCTCTAAATTTATGGCTTCATCGTGCAGGTCATGTACGCTGTTTCTGATCGTATCCATGGCGGAGTTTAATGTCATTTCCAGGGAATCTATAGTGCTATGCAGGCAGATGTCGGTATTTGTTGCTTTTACAGCTCCAAGAAGAAGGATGGAGCGTGAGAGGAGATGCCCTACATTGTCATGGATCTCTCTGGCGATCCGGTTACGTTCACGCAATGTGGCCGCATAGATTTCATAATTTTGCTTTTCCATCAGAGATCGGTTTTTCTCTGCGAGCAGAAGCGTACGCTCACGGCTGTCATCCTGCGTACAAAGAAAACGAGCCTCTAAAGTTTCATAATGCGTTGTCATATATTGGAGATAAAAAGCAAGCAGTGTACCAAAACAGACAAGTATGAGAACCGGATAGGGGAAAAGATGCATACGTACGATCATCAAAAAAGAAATCCCCCCTAGGATGGCCGGAAGATACTGTTTTTTCAAAAAAAGCATATAGAAAAAGACAGGATAAAAGCAAAAGAATTCCGCATAGAACAAGACGGAAAAAAAGCCGCAAATGCATAAGAGGTAAAGTAAAAAATCTCTTGTGATGATACGGGTCAGGCAGTAAAAAATCAAGGTCATCAAAAATGAGAACACATATTGAATGTCTGGCTCTATAAAGAACAGACATAGAATACCGGTCAGCATAAGTAAACACAGATTGAGAAAATGCTTCATATTCAGACGGCGAAAGCCCCTCCTTTTACGCTCGCAGGGCAGCGAGCGTTTTTAAGTTTCCTGGATTTATTATAGTACAAAAGGAGAGATAGAGCAAAGAAAAAACAGGAGTTATGACATTTGTCATATGGAAGTTATGACAGATTACACTGCAAAGAGAAAATATCAGTATGTATACTAAGAGATAACAAGAGGAAGGAGATAAGGATATGATCATCGAGATAAAAAACCTGGTAAAACGATATGGCAGTCTGGTCGCGTTAGATCATTTTAATCTGGAAGTAGAGGAAGGAGAAATCTTCGGACTGCTCGGACCCAATGGCAGCGGGAAGTCTACGGCTATAAACTGTATGTTGGCCCTGTTAAAATACGACAGAGGCGATATCCGTATTTTCGGTGAAGAGATGGCACCGGATAATTATCGGGTAAAAAAACAGATTGGGATCGTCCTTCAGGAGGTGGCAGTTTTTGATGAATTGAATGTGTATGAAAATATTGATTATTTCTGCGGATTATATATAAGAGATAAGAAAGAGCGAAAAAAGCTGGTGGAAGAGGCGTTGGAATTTGTGGAACTTACAGAGTTTAAGAAGATGTACCCTAAGAAACTATCCGGTGGATTGCTGCGCAGACTGAACATAGCTTGTGGGATCGCGCATAAGCCCAGATTGATCATTTTGGATGAACCGACAGTGGCGGTAGACGCCCAGAGCAGAAATAAGATTTTGGAAGGGATGAAGGCATTGAACCGGCAAGGCTCTACGATCATTTATACATCCCATTATATGGAAGAAGTAGAGCAGATCTGCACACGGATCGCGATCATGGATCATGGGAGAAACGTGGCAGAAGGGACAAAAGAAGAATTAAAAAGCATGATAAAGATGGGAGAAATGGTGACAGTTGAGGCTGTTGCCCTGACAGAAGAGCAGCTTCAGGAAATCCAGGAGATACCACATGTTTTTGAAGTGCTGTATAAAGAGCAGATATTAACGGTGCGGTGTACTAAGGCGAAGCACAATCTGATTCGTATTCTAACCTATATGCAGGAAAGAGAGATTGATTTTGGCAGGGTATTTTCCGAACTGCCCACACTCAACGATGTGTTTTTGGAAATTACAGGAAAACAGCTTCGGGATTAAAGGAGGGAACGGTGATGCTGGATTTGATCAAATATACAGGGAAAGCAAAGCTTAGGAATTTAAGCATTGTATTTTGGCCCTTCTTCTTTCCTTTGCTTCTAGCTACCTTCTTCTATCTCTCGTTTGGAAATATTTCAGAAGCGGATTTTGAGACGATCCCGGTCGCAGTCGTGAAACAGGAAGTACAAAGCGAGAGCGCAAAAGAAGAACAGAAAGTGTTTTTGCAGTTTCTTGCTGCAGTAAGTGTAAAAAAGGAGACAGAAAACGGACTGCTCCGCACGGAGGAAATGACGGAAAAAGAAGCGGAAAAAACTCTGCGGGCCGGAAAGGTGCAAGGAATCTTCTATGTAGGGAAAGAACGTTCTCTGACTGTAGGAGGAAACGGTATTTCTCAGAGTATTTTGCAGACTCTCCTTGAAAATTATGAGAATGGCAGACAGATGCTGTTAAATATAGCGCAGACACATCCGGAGAAAGTCGAGATGGTGATAAAGAGTCTGTCCAAACAAGATGTATATATCAAACAGGTATCTTTAGGAGGTAAGACGACAGACGGAAATGCGCAGTTTTTCTATGCATTGATCGGAATGGCATGCTTATACGGATGTTTCATCGGCTTCGGGTCGGCGATGTGTCTGCAGGCGAATCTGACAGCGCTTGCCGCGCGCAGATGTGTCAGTCCTGTACACAAAATGAAACATATTTTGATGGAAATCCTTATTTCTTTCGCATTACACTTTTTTAATATTATGGTTCTGCTTCTTTATTTGAAATATGGATTTAGACTGGCATTTGGCGGTAATTTTCTGAAGATGATCCCGATCGCGCTCCTTGGAAGTATGCTTGGTGTTTCTATGGGACTGTTTGTCAGCAGTATTGGGAAAATGGGTGAAGGCGTAAAGATTGGGATTTTGATCGGCGTCTCTATGCTATGCAGTTTCTTGGCAGGCTTGTTCAATGGTACGATGAAGGATGTTGTGGAGAGAAATATACCCTTTCTCAATCGCGTGAATCCGGCGGCAGTGATTGCGGATGCATTGTACAGTATCAATGTGTATGATGATCCGGCGCGCTATATGAAAAATCTTATGCTTCTTGGGAGTTTGTGTATCTTGATGGTGACCGGAGCGTTTTTGATCGTGAGGAGGGAACGGTATGACAGTATTTAAGGCATATATGAAAATCGCAAAGAAAAATATATGGTTGTTTATGATGTACCTTGCTATTTTCTTTGTAGTTACCGTAGTCTTTCAAAAAGTATCGGCAGGAGAGAAAAAGGCGCCGGGATATCAGAAAGCAAGTGTGCCTATTGGAATTGTAGATGAGGACAAAGGCGTGCTGGCAGACAGTCTGAAAGAATATTTGGGAAGGACGAATGAGATTGTTCTTCTTCCAAATGAGAAAGAAGTACTGCAGGAAAATTTGTTTTATCGGAATGTAGAGTATATTTTGTGGATACCGGAATCCTTTGCGCAGACGTGTATCGCAGAAGGGGAACCTTTGAAAGTTGTGAAGCTGCCGGGATCCTCTTCCGGATATTATATAGATCGACAGATCAATAGTTTCCTGCAGTATGCCCAAATTTATGAAGCGGCAGATTTTACAGAGGCAGAAGCCGCAGAAAAAATGCGGGATATAAAAAGTGCAGAGATTACCTTGCTTGATACAAAGAAGAATGTAGGAAAAACACCGGACTATACGTTTTATTATCAATATATGCCTTATCTTGTTATGAGTGTTATATGTTATATATTGGGGTATATCTTGTTAGGCTTCAGAAGAGGAGAGCTGTCACGCAGAATGCAGGCATCTGCTGTATCGAGACAGAGGCAGAGCGCGGAAGGGATAGCGGCGGCATGTATTCTGTCGCTTGCCTTGTGGACGATCTTGACGGCGGTGGGAATATTGCTGTATGGGCAGCGGTTTATAAAGAGCGCAGGGTTTGTGTGGTTTTTGCTAAATTCGCTTGTCCTGGTACTGACTGTTCTGTCGATCGCTTATCTATGCGGACTGGCAATAAAAAATTCCAATGCACTTAGCGGACTGGTCAATACGCTTACTTTGGGCATGTGCTTTGTATGCGGAGTCTTTGTACCGCTTGAGTATATGAATAAGACGGTGAAGACGGCGGCACAGTTTCTTCCGATCTACTGGTATGAGAAGGTCAATCAGATCCTGAGTGAGTTTGGGGATATTACAGGAAGCGTCAGGACAGAAGTCCTGCAGGGGATCGGGATCCAGCTTGTATTTGCCTTGGCGTTTATGTGTGTGACATTTGTGGTATCAAGAGAAAAACACTGGTAGGAGAAAAACAGAAAAATATGCTTTACATCCCTTTCGAAAAACAGCTATAATAACGGATGAGAAAAGGAAATGAGAGGGATAGTATGTTTTTAAGAGAAAAGGAAGAGAATCTGGGAATAGACTGGAAAGTTTTTTACTACAATGTCATCGCGCTTGTCATTCCTATGGCATTGCAAAATCTGATTAATGTCGGAGTGACGGCGGCGGATGTTATTATGCTGGGAAGGGTAGGAGAAAAAGCGCTTTCGGGTGCTTCCCTTGCTGGGCAGGTACAATATATCATGACCTTGTTTTTGTTTGGACTGACGTCGGGAGCCACTGTTTTGACAGCGCAGTATTGGGGGAAGAAGGATAAAAAGGCAATCGAAAAGATCCTGGGAATGACAGTGAAAGCGGCAATCCTTGTCACAGCTGCTTTTATGGCAGCAGCACTTGCGGTACCCGGTCTGCTTATGAAGATTTTTACAAATGATCCGGCAGTCATAGAACAGGGCGTATCATATCTGCGGATCGTCGCTTTTTCTTATGTTTTGATGGGAATCACGCAAGGCTATCTGTATGTGATGAGAAGTGTGGAGAGAGTCGTGGTAGCGACGGTCGTTTATCTGCTTTCTCTGCTGTGCAATGTGGCGCTGAATTCAATCTTCATCTTTGGTTTATTCGGATGTCCGGCAATGGGCGTGAAAGGGGCGGCAATTGGAACAGTATGCGCGAGAGTGCTGGAGATATGCCTCGTGGCAGGGTATGCGCGTTTTTTTAATAAGGATATAAAATTGAAAGTGTCCTATATCTGGCATGTGGACAGGACATTGTTTTCGGATTTTATGAAATATTCGCTTCCCGTCGTAGCAAATGAGATCATGTGGGGTCTAGGCACTGCTGCTAATACAGCGATCTTGGGACACTTGGGCAGTGCGGCAGTAGCGGCAAATTCTGTGGCGCAGGTAGCAAGACAGCTTGCGACGGTCGTCGCATTCGGGCTTGCCAGCGCGGCAGCAATCTATCTGGGGAAGACGATCGGTGAGAAAAAGATGGAACATGCCAAGGCATATGCGCGGCGGTTTATTTTCTTAAGTGTCGTTATGGGTCTGGCCGGCGGACTTTTGATCCTGGCGGCGGCTCCGTTAGCAGCGGCAGCATTGTCGCTGACAATGGCGGCGAAAGAGTATTTAAAATTTATGTTTTTTGTCATGTCTTATTTCGTGATCGGGCAGGCATGGAACACCACAATGGTCGTAGGCATCTTTCGTTCCGGCGGGGATACACGTTTCGGGCTGCTGCTGGATGTAGGAACGATGTGGGGATGTTCCATTTTGTTAGGTTTTATCGCCGCGTTCATACTGCATTTGCCGGTACCGCTCGTATATATGATACTGATGAGTGATGAACTGATCAAATTACCGATCACATATAAGCGGTATAGAAGCTACAAGTGGCTGAAGATCGTGACGCGAGAAGAAGATAGCTGATATTATAGCAGGGTAAATGTATAAAA
>NZ_JBBKBE010000017.1:0-63282 GCF_037890075.1 Mediterraneibacter sp. ICN-202921
AGAAGTTAGTAAGACCCCTTGAAGACGACGAGGTAGATAGGGCGGAGGTGGAAGTGTGGTAACACATGGAGCTGACCGTTACTAATAGGTCGAGGGCATAACCAAACAAGGTGATAGGAGAATGGATGAAAAAGATCTTTTGTATGTAGTTTTGAAGGTATATAACCCTTGAAGAATGAGAGAAAAGGCACCTGGAAGTTTTTACTTCTGGGTGTTTTTTTGATAAATAAAAAATGATAAATATTAAACCTTTCTGACACAATTCTCCTTTTTTCTCTTATGAAATATGGTACACTGTGGCAAGCCCATAAGGGAAAAGGAGGACAAAGAAATGAAGAAAAAGAAACAGTATTGGCTTATAGCGCTGATATGTATTATAGCAGCTGCAGCCGCAGCCGGTTATTATGTCTACATAAACCGTTTTAATGCACAGGCCTATGTAAAAGCAGTCTTGGACGTATCGTATAAAGAACAGATAAAAGAATATATAGAGCTGACAGATGCATCGGAAAAAGAGGCGAAACAGATTTTTGAAAAAAATCTGGATGTAACAATGGAAGAATTCGAGTCTTTAGAACTTCCGGAAGATCTGGCAGGAAAATATAGGGTACTCTTTGAAAATATTGCTAAGAAAGTAAATTATACAGTGGAAGAAGGAGTGAAAGATAAGGAAGGAAACTATACGGTTAATGTCATGGTAAAACCAATTACCTTATTTGATGATACATATGACACTTTCCAGGAGAAGGCAAAAGAATATGCAGAACAGGTTTCAAATGAAGTCATGGCAGGGGGCGAGATACCGACAGACGAGCAAATGCAAAAGGAAGTGTATCAGATTTATTATGAAGTTTTGCAGAAGGCTTGTGACGAAGGATTAAAATACGGAGAAGTGGAGAATGTGACCCTGCATGTGATCAAAACAGACGGTAAGGGGTATGAGATCGCTGAGGAAGATATGAGGCGATTAGATGCGGCGATGATTTCAGAAAATGCATTAAAAGCAGAGTAGAAATCTTGTGTTTACATAAAATTAGGTCTGTGAATGAGGTAAATCAAAGCAAAAAATGTTATGTAGATGGCGATTTAAATCATAGTCAGATAGGAGAAAATAGACTATACTTTTCTTAAGTGTTTATGGAGTAGAAGAGAGGTGCGGTTATGACGTTTGAAGAACAGAAAGCAAGAATTTTATCTGGCAGAATGTACAATGATCTGACGCCGGAACTGGTTGAGGCAAGACGAAGAGCGGTGGAAGTGACAGAGGAATACAATGCAAGTTACGGAAAAGCTTCGGAAGTAAGGGAAGCAATCCTGCGCAGATTGGTCAGACATGCAGGGGAGGGAGCTTTTTTCGAACCAGATTTTCATTGTGAATTTGGTTTCAACATTACATTGGGGAAAAACTTTTATGCTAATTTTGGCTGTATACTTTTGGATCCAGGTGAGATTATCATAGGAGATCATGTGCTGTTTGGTCCTCGTGTTTCTATCTATACATCTCGTCATGCTTATGATGCGCGGGAGAGAGCAGCAGGAGCCTGCTTTGCGAAACCAGTAAAGATAGGAAATAATGTATGGGTGGGTGGTGGTGTCCACATGGATCATGGGATTACTATAGGAGATAATACGATTATTGGAGCCGGCAGCGTAATTACCAGGGATATTCCGGCAAACGTAGTGGCAGCGGGAGCGCCGTGTCGAGTAATTCGAGAGATAAGAGAGGACGAGAAGACGGATTATCTGGATAGTCTTGAAAAAGAATACAGTTTGTGAAAGAAAAGAGGGAAAATATGAAAACGTTATATGTCTCAGATCTGGATGGTACATTGTTTAATAGTAAAAAAGAAATAAGTGCGAGAAGTGTTGAACTGTTGAATGGATGTATAGAAAGAGGAATGTTATTTTCTGTGGCGACAGCTAGAATGCCGTATGGATGTGATTATCGGCTGGATGCACTTAAAATGAGTACACCGGGAATATTGACAAACGGTGTGTTTATCTATGACTTTCGAAACAGGGAATTTTTACACGCGGAGATGATTCCGAGACAGGCGGCAGAAAAAGTTACAGAAGCCTTTCAAAGATGCGGTTTAGAATGTTTTATGTATATTCTGACAGGAAATAGGATAAGATTATATTATGGAAGCGAAAAACTAAAGGAACAGACACAGTATTACAGTAACCGTGCGTTGGAAGAATGCGAGGAAGTCGCTTATACAAAAGATTACAGGGCTGAAATGGACAAGGGCGGCGTATTTTACTTTGCATTGACGGGAAACCAGGAAGAACTGACTCCGGTAAAAGAAGAAATAGAAAAAATATCGGGAGTAAGCATCGCGTTTTATCTGAATATATACAATGGAATGTATTGTATGGAAATATTCAGCGAAAAAGCAAGCAAGAAAAATGCGTTGCTGCGACTGAAAGAAATGGTGGGATGCGAAGAACTTGTCGTATTTGGCGATAATTATAACGATGTTCCCATGATAGAAATCGCGGACAGGAGTTATGCTCCGGAAAACGCTCTGGAGGAGATTAAACAAATGGTGACAGGAGTTCTTCCAGATTGTGATCATGATGGTGTGGCAGAATTTCTTAACAATGAACAAAGAATGTAATAAAGGCGGCAATCCAAGTAATAGAAAGGGATTGCCGTTTTGTTTATAACGATTTTAAATAATTCTATTTCTAATAGGTAAAAAAGAAGAGGATGGAGCGCCGTTTTGGCACACCATCCTCTTCTTTTTAATCCCAGCTCTGCATAGCAGCTCCTTTTTCCGGGGGAAGACAATTTTTGGCATATGTTCTCATGAATCCCTTTTTCCTTTTTGGTTCGGGAAGAACAAGATTTTTTCTTCTCTTTTCGAGTTCTTCTTCAGATACGTCCAGTTTCAAAGAACGGTTTGGTATATCAATCTCAATCATATCACCGTCTTTAATCAGAGCGATTGCTCCGCCGATTGCCGCCTCAGGAGACACGTGCCCGATAATAGGACCGTGGCAGAATCCTGAGAAACGTCCGTCCGTGATTAAGGAAACACTTTCATCCAGACCGAGGTTAACAATCGCCTCTGTTGCTTCCATGACTTCTACCATGCCCGGAGCACCAACAGGTCCTACATTTCGGACAACGACGACATCGCCGGGCTGTACTTTTTCAGAGATGATTGCCTGATGAGCTTCAGAATCGCTCTGGTATACTTTGGCTGTTCCCCTGAAGTGGAGCATGCTTTTCTTAACTGTAGACGAGCGTACCACAGAACCATTGGGCGCAAGATTCCCTTTTAAAATACAGAGTCCGCCGTTTTCCGAGATTGGATTTTTCATAGAACGGATAACGTCGCTTGGACAACTATTTACATGTTCGAGAATTTCACCAAGAGTCTGTCCGTTTACGTTCAGACATTCCTTATGGATCAGAGGTTCCAGTTGTTTGAAGAGTTGGGGAACACCTCCTGCAAAGTGCAGGTCATCTACGGCATAAATACCACTGGGTCGCACATTGGCGATACAGGGAGTTGTGCGGTTGAATTTTTCAAATTCATCAGCTGTCATATCAATACCCAGTTCATTTGCAAGTGCCGGGATGTGCATGACTGCATTGGTAGATCCACCGATGGCAAGATCCATGCGGATTGCATTTTCCAGTGCTTCTCTTGTGATGATCTTTGAAGGAGTTAGATCTTCAAAGACCATTTCAACGATCCTGCGTCCGATATGTTTGCAGCTTACGATTTTATCGGTATAGACTGCTGGAATTGTTGAAGAACCGGGCAGAGTCATGCCGAGCGCCTCAGTTAAGATCTGCATGGTGTTGGCGGTCCCCATATTAGAGCAGGCCCCCATGGACGGACAAGCCTGGCATTCTGCCTGAAGGATTGCTTCTTTGTCTGCGTTTCCCTTTGAAATCTGTCCATAGGAAAATTCTGTTACGTCACATTGAAGGAACTGCTTTCCGTTTAGGCGACCTGAGAGCATTGGACCGCCTGTGCAGCAGATTGTGGGAATATCCAGGCGTGCTGCAGCAAGCAAAGTGCCCGGAACGATATTGTCACATCCGGAAAGCAGTACAAGACCATCGAAATGTTGTATACTTGCGACTACCTCAATTCCGGCAGCTACAATGTCCCTCATGGCGAGATCCATACACATAGTATCTGATCCGATAGCGACCTCTGCGCAGGTAGAGGGAAGACCAAATTCAAAAGGAATTCCGCCTGCTTGCCAGATAGCAGATTTGACCGCATCTGCCAGTTCACGAAGATGAGCATGTCCGGCTGAGTTTTCACTGAAAGTGTTTCCAATACCGATATGTGGTCGGTTAAGGTCTTGAGGGTCATATCCACTTCCCTTGTATACGGAACGTGAATGTGCGGCGGCATCGCCGACAAAATATTTTTGTGTAAATTCTTTCATAGGGATATCTCCTTTTCTTCTGATTCTTTGTAGTCGGCAGGACTTGTTCCGGTAACATTTTTGAATGTTCGATAAAAATGGTTGTAATTGTTAAAGCCGACTTCCTTACTGACAGCGGTGATCGACATTGGTCCTTTTAAAAGAAGTTTGGCCTTGTCGATACGCTTGTTGATGATGTATTTGTTTAATGTTGTGCCGGTGTAACGCTTAAACATCCGACTTAGATGAAATGTGCTGAAGCTGACATATTCAGAGAGCGTCTCTAGGGAAAGATCCTCGGCAATATGGGCATCGATATAACCGATCAGTTTTGTGACAACTTCCATGCTTCTGGAATCGGTGGAACTGATTTCCTGACCGGTGTAAAAAATGTCGTAAATATGGGCGAATACTTCGAGAATCATAGCTTTTTCCAGAATATCCCTCCCATTTTGGACATTGAGAGACTCATGTTTGTTATAAATCGTTACGAAAGCTTTAATTTGTTCAGGGGTGAGTGGTCTGGAATATTTGACGTCTGCACATCCTGAAAAGATGTTAAATAGATTCGTATTCTCTGAACAGGCAAAAAGGAGGAGGCTGGAATCAAAAGAGATACAGTATCTCGTGTAAGGCTCTTTGCAGGTAATGTGGATCTGATGTGGATCAAACATATTGATCAATACGAGACAACCCTGCATCAGGGTACGTTTCTGCCCATTGATCATGATATCTCCGATGATGCCATTTGCAGTTTCACACAGATAGAATTGGACTTCATAGAAATCATGATAGTGAAGTTCTTTTGTGAATTCATGGGATGCATCCCGTTTTGTAATACAATAATGACCATTATAAACATCTGCCTGCGATAGAAACAATGCTTTATCCATATGGAAACAACCTCCTTTTTGTAAACAGTAAAAGCAATAATTGTTATAGGAAATCATAGCACAACGGAAATAGATTCACAATTAAAAGATACTAAAATAGCAAGATATGTAATGCATATGGCAAGATAATGCAGAACATAAAAAGATATATTATTAGGAAGAAACAGACGAAAGCAAAATAAGTAATACCACGGGCAATATACTTAATCGACAAGGAATGTAGACAGAGGATAATATAAGAGTGTGCTAAGCAAAAGCAATAATTGAGGAGTAAGAAAAGAGACGGAGAAACAAAAAAAGAAAAGGAGATGTGTTGAAATGTCAGAATTGATCGTCATGTTGACAAACAACGATGTAACAGTACCAAATGCAAGGGAAACTTTTGAGGAGTGCAAAGATATGCCGGTGAAATACTGGGGATATAAAGATCACGGTATGGAACCGACGAAGATGAAAGAACTTGCACAGTATATGAAAGAAAATGGAAAGATAACATTCCTTGAAGTTGTGAGCTACACGGAGGAAGAGTGTATGAGAGGAGCAAAACTAGCTGTTGAATGTGGGTTTGATTATCTGATCGGAACACTTTTCTACGATAGTGTATATGAGTACATAAAAACGACAGACTTAAAATACTGCCCATTTGCCGGAAAAGTTTCGCAGAACCCGAGCATTCTTCAAGGGACAGCTCAAGAGATGCTGGATCAGGAAGCGATGTTTGCAGAAAAAGGGTGCGATGGAACAGATTTGCTTGGCTACAGATATGTGGACGGTGATCCGACAGCGCTTTCGGCAGAGTATGTTGCAAAGGCTAAAAAGCCGGTGATCCTCGCAGGCAGTGTCGGCAGCGATGAGAGAGTGGCAGAGGTGCTGAAGATGAACCCATGGACATTTACGATGGGAAGCGCACTATTTAATAAGAACTTTGTAAAGGACGGAACTTTCCGTGAGAATCTGGAGTATGTGTTAGGACTGCTCAAATAAAAGAAATGTTTCCTTTCGCTTCCGGGAGGATCATTATAAAGAAATATTTTTAATCTTTTAGTTTATTTATCAGAACATAGGAGGACAAAAAATGAAGAAATCAATTGTATTCAAAGGAGTATTTCCGGCACTGATCACACCTTTCAAGGCTGATGGCAGCATTGATCTTGAAGGATTAAAAGAAAGTGTGAAGTATTACATGAGCGTAGGCTGCGCAGGCGTATGCTTCAGCGGGTCCAGCGGCGAGCACGCATTTCTTTCAAGAGAAGAGAGAATCGAAGGAATTAAAGCGTGCCGTGAGGTGATCGGAAATGGTTATGTGATAGCTGGGGCAGGTGCGCTGACGACTGCAGAAACTTTGGAACTTGTAAAAGATGTGAAAAATGCGGGAGCTGATGCTGCTCTTGTACTTTCCCCGATCGGCAATACAACAGCAGATGGCATGGTGAAACATTATGAGACACTGGGAACAGTCGGTATTCCACTTCTTCTTTACAATCATCCGGCAGCTACAGGCATTACGATTGACATAGATATGTTTGATCGTCTCATCCAGATTCCGAATGTAGTAGGTATGAAAGAGACAAGCGGAAGCCTTCCATTCCTGGCAGAGATTCTGAGAAGATACAGTACAGATGAGATTACTTTATTCACGGGTTGCGATGACTTAACACTCCCATCCTGTGCGATCGGATTAAAGGCAATCATCCTTGCTACAGCAAATGTAGCGCCAAAGCAGGTGATCGATATTATGGATCTTGTGAATGAAGGAAAGATCGAGGAGGCACAGAAGATCTATTGGAATCTTGCCCCGCTGACTCGCGTCATCGGAGATGAGGCAAACTTCCCATCACTTCTTAAGAAAGCGACAGAGATGATGGGTCATGCAGCAGGAGATCCAAGACTTCCAATGATCCCGGCAACGGCAGAGCAGGAGGCAGAAATAGAAGAAGCATTGAAGATTGCAGGTTTAAAATAGAGAAAGAAAAACTGATTGGGAACGCCACCCTCCCGAGGCGTTCCCAGGAAAGGGGTAGGTAATATGAAAAAAATCAAGATTGGTCTGGTTGCAGTAGCAAGTCCGGTAGAGTCCGGAGGGGAGAGAGGAGACCATCTTCTCGCAAGAGCAAAAAAGGCGATCACGGATGCCGGCATGGAAGTAGTGACATATCCTGAACTGATCTGGGACGCTGCTGCGGCAATCGATGCATGCGCAAAACTGAAAGAGGAGAAAATCAATTCTCTTGTTGTTATGGACATCACATGGGTTGTTGATTCTATGAAATATATCTTCACAACACAACTTCAGGTGCCGACTGTATACTGGGCAGTTCCATATACAGAGACATTTTCTATCGGCTGTATTCAGCATTACGGCTCCATCCTGAAGGCGATGGGATTTACATATGGTTATGTATATGGACTTCCGGAAGAGGCGGAAGTGATCGAGGGAATCCGCACGTATGCAAAAGTTGGAGCTGCAGTAGAAAATACAAAGAACATGATCATCGGACTTGCAGGTCCGAGACAGACATGGAGAGTGGCAGGTCCACAGGACATGAGTAAAGAAGAATGGGATTTCACGATCAAGACGGGTGTATCTTTTGTTCATATTGAGATGGAAGAAATTACAGAGATTGCAGATCAGATTTCGGATGCCGATGCTGCTGTGACTTTGGAAGGGCTGAAAAAGAGAAGTGGAAAGTCGGTTGCTTCTGATGCGGCTCTCCTCTATAATGCAAAAGTCTATATGGCGACAAAAGAGATTATCGCAAAATACCAATTGACTTCCCTTGCAGCAGAGTGTTATCCAAATTACGGAGGATTGATGAATCTGATCGCTTCCTGGCTGGGAGATGAAGGCTTCTATCTGGATACAGAAGGAGATTTGGGGCATACCTTTATCATCAATACTCTGAATCAGTTTGCAGGAGGCGGAGTTGTCGCCCTCGGAGAGGCAGGGAGCATTGATGAAAAGAGAAATCTTATTCCGGTCGCTCACGAAGGAAGCACACCGATGTCCCTGGCAGATGATCTAAGCAGAGCACAGATCAATCCGAGTGGAGAGCTGGGTACATTTGTCGGAGTTCCTCACAAGGCGCTTGATACAGTAACGACTTGCGCGATCGTAGGAAATGGCGGAAAATATAAAGTATTTGTCGCAAAAGGAAGAACTTTGGGCGTAACCCATGAAGAATGGGTAGAAGGCGGATCAAAACTTCTGGTAAACCTCCAGTATGATGTGCCGGCACGTTCTGTGATCGACCAGCTCATCAAGGGCGGTATGGACCATCATTTTGTGATCAAGGAAGGCGACTATACAAAAGAGATGGAAGCATTCTGTGATTATATGGGATTCGAAACATTGAACTTAGGTTGATAATTTTCTATTTTTTAGGGTTGCGGCTGCCTGCTATATTAAGATCTGCCATGTGTCTAGGACACAGGCGGCCGCGACCAGCCCTCATATATGTACGCTGCAAGCGTACCAGAAAGAAAGGTGGCCGCAGCGGTTTTTTCACTGTGGCTATTTTTCATGTAATAATAAAAGAAAGAAGGAAACAGAGTATGAAAGTATTAATGATTAATGGAAGCCCAAATGAGAAGGGATGTACATACACGGCTCTGGAGGTGGTAGCAGAGGCACTTGCCGCAGAGAATGTCAATTCCGAGATCGTTCAGGTGGGAAGAAATTGTGTAAAAGGCTGCATCGGATGTGGCGCTTGCTCCGAGAACCACAGATGTGTGTTTGATGGCGGTATTGTAAATGAAATCCTGGATAAAATGGAAGATTCCGATGCGCTGATCGTGGGGACTCCTGTTTATTTTGCTTCACCGACAGGATCTCTTGTCTCTGTTCTGGATCGGATCTTCATGGCGGGCAACCGGTTTGTCCTGAAGCCGGCAGCAGCTATAGCTACTGCAAGAAGAGCGGGGATGACGCCGTCTATTGATGTGATCCATAGATATTTCAATCTTGTGGGTATGCCGGTTGTTTCGTCAAACTACTACAATATGATATTTGGACGTACGCCGGAAGAACTGTTAAAAGACGAAGAAGGTGTGCAGACGCTACGTATTCTCGGAAAGAATATGGCGTGGATGCTCAAATGTATAGAAGCAGGAAAAGCGGCAAGGGTCGCCCAGCCGTTACCGGAGAAAAAAATCAAGATGACATTCATCAGATAGGAGGATACTATGCAGTTATTACTCGGACTGGATGCAGGAACGACTGCATTAAAGGTAGCGCTTTTTGATGCGAAAGGGCAGCTTTTAGGAGTATCAACTCAGGAATACGCATTGGAAACGCCCCAGATAAATTATGTAGAGGTAGATGCGGAGGTCTACTGGCAGGCATTTAAGAGCGGTCTGGAGGAGATTAGACAGAACTATGAGATACGGCCGGAGGATGAGATATCGCTTGCGATTTCTGCACAGGGAGAAACGCTCATCTGCATTGAAAAAACTGGCAGGGCATTGCGAAAGGCAATTGTGTGGATGGATAATCGCGCGGTGGATGAGGCGAAAGCCATGGAACAACATTTTGGAAATGAAACATGTTATAAAGTGACGGGTCAGGTAAGTTTTGAGCCTTGTTGGCCGGCGCCGAAGATTCTGTGGATCAAAAATCATGAGCCGGAAGTATTCGAACGTACAGATAGATTCCTGCTCCTGGAAGATTATCTGATTTACCGGATGACCGGAAGTTTCAATACAGAAGGTTCTCTTGTGTGTTCTTCTGTATACTGGGATATTCTGAATAAATGTTACTGGAAGGAAATGTTGGAGTTTATCGGGATCAGTGAGTATCAGCTTGCGGAGGTTGTGGAATCTGCCACAGTAGTTGATGAGATGCTTGATGAAGTGAGAGAAGAATTAGGATTTCCTTGTAAAGTAACGGTTTCTACCGGGGCTCTGGATCAGGTGGCAGGTGCGATCGGTGCGGGAAATATCCGCGAGGGGATGTTCTCAGAGACGATTGGTGCGGCGCTTGCAATCTGTGCGCCGGTTTCCAGACCGGTATTTGATCCAAACCAGAAGATGCCGCTTCATTATTTTGCACTGCCGGATACGTATATGATCCATACCTTTACCACAGGCGGAATGACGCTGCGCTGGTTCCGTGACAAGTTTTGTGCAGACGAAATGGCTGTGGAGAATAGTGGCGGGGGAGATGCTTACGATCTGATCAGTAAAGAAGTAGAGAAGATCGCACCGGGATGTGATGGACTTGTGATGCTGCCGCATCTGTCCGGTTCTCTGGCACCGGACGTGAATGCAAAGGCAAAGGGAGTATGGTTTGGCTTTAGCTTAAATCATACAAAACCACATTTTGCAAGAGCTATTATGGAATCTCTTGCATTTATCCTGAGAAGAAATCTGGAAGCATTAAAAGATATGGGAATCAGTGTGAAAGAGGTACGCTCTTTGGGAGGAGGCTCTAAGAGCCGTGTATGGAATCAGATTAAAGCGGATGCAAATGACATCACACTCGTGACTGTGCAGTCTAAAGAAGCGGCTTGCCTTGGAGCAGCAATATTGGCAGGTACGGCGACAGGTGTGTTTGAGAGTGTAGAAGATGCAGTGGAGAATATGATCAAAGTGAAAGACCAGTATCAGGCACAGTCCGAACGCAAAGCCATCTATGATAAAAACTATGAGATGTACTGCAAGCTGTTCCAAGATCTGACGGAGTGTTTTGACAGGACGGTATGACTTTATATAGACTTTATCGGGCAATCAAGCATGATACAGAAAGACACATTGAGATCGATTCATTAGATCAAATGAAGAGGATGGTGGATGATATGGAAAATTATATGGACGCACTGACTCAAGGAGTATATCTGATCGGTGTAAAAGACGCGGAGAAAGTAAACTTTATGACAGCTGCATGGATTACCCAGGTATCAGGGAATCCCAAGAAAATCTTACTGGCAGTTGGGAAAAAGCATCATACAGCCGAGATGATACGAAAAGCAGGAAAATTTTCGGTTAATGTGTTGGGAGCAGGACAGGAAGAGTTGGCAAAGAAGTGTGGATATACGTCAGGAAAAAATACGGATAAGTCAAAAGATATGGACTACTGTATAGAGGACGACGTGCCTGTAGTAAATGGTACGGCAGGACATCTGTGGTGTACATTGACACGGGAGATTGACGAAGGTGACCATGTATTATTTATAGGTAACGTGAAGAGCGGCGAGAAAAAAGAAGCAATTCCATTGATTTACCATGAAAAAGAATATTAAAGGAGAATATGTAGATGAAAGTGATCAAAAAAGAAGAAGCAAGAGTATATTTAGACGGACCGGAAGTATGCAGGGAATATGTCATTACGCCTAAGATCGTGTTTGGTTCCTCTACACTTCACCCAGGACAGACAGGTGGTATTGATCCAGGACATCCGGAAGGACATGAGATTTTTTATGTGAGTCGTGGCGAGGTTTTGATGCATAATACGGACACGGATGAATATTATGAGCTGCATGAGGGAGATACGATTCTCGTATATGAAGGCGAGCCTCATGAGCTGACGAATATTGGGACAGATATGGCGGTGATCACATGGAGTTGTGCGCCGAAAATAGATTGACAGATCTTCTGGATTTTAATCCGGGTATGAATGATAATAACTCTGCGCAGCCATTGCATCAGATGGTCTATCATATTCTGCGATATGCGATCATAAGCGGCAGGGTACTTCCAGGAGAGCATTTGAAAGAATACATGCTGTCAAAAACACTTAGGGTGAGCAGGACTCCGGTACGTGCAGCGATTATTCGCCTTGAGAACGAAGGATTGGTCATGAGGCGAAATGGGAGAACAATCGTACAGGATTTTCTGGGACGGGAGATGGCAGAAGTCATCGCAATACGTAAATCATTGGAAAGACTGGCTGTTGTCACTGCATGCAGAAGTGTAAAGGAAAGTGATATACTGAGGCTTAAAGAAATCAATGCAGAGTTTGGAAATGCCCTGTGTGTTGGAAATATTTCAAAAGGTGCGCACGCAGACGAACGGTTCCACGAGGAAATATTTCGTATTGCGGACAATCCTGTGCTGCTGAGGATGCTTTACGGGCTGGAAAAATCTGCGTATGGATACAGGACCAGAGCGTGCAGTGCTGGAGCAAACGCAAAGAGTCAGACTGTCGAACATGGGAGAATCATAGAAGCCCTGCAAAAAAGAGATTCCCAGCTTGCAGAGCAGGCAGCTATGCTGCATATCGAAGGGCAGAGATATGCCTTGTTTGATAGAGTACGAAAAGGAGCATAAAGGAAAGAAAAAATTATGCCACCAGACGAATGGTACCTTAATGGGGTGCATTCGCCTGGTGGCAGTTTTTGTGTGGTAACATTTTAAATATACTGACAAAAATACCTGGGGGGGGGTACTAAAAACAGATAAAATAGTATATTATATTGAATTGTGCAAAAATGTAATGATTAGAGCAATTATGTTAATAGGATACATATTTTAATAGTGATAATATATAGAAAATAAAGAATCGCGATGAAAAAGATGGATATATCCTACAAATAGTAATGAAAGATTTACTGAAAATATTGAAAGGACAAAGGTAGATTTTCAGAGAAAAGGAGAGAGTAGGAATGGAGAAAAAGAAGAATGCCGTCAGTTTTATGACGGTTGTAACAATTACCGGTGCGGTAATATCCTACCGTATAGGAGCTGGATTTGCATCGGGAAATGAATGTATCCAGATCTTTGGCTCATGGGGAGAAGATGTGGGCTGGGCAGTACTCGGTGCCGTATTAGTACTTCTCTTAGGCGCAGTAGGTGTGTATCTGTTGAGTTATGAGCTTCAGTTTGACGGAAGTGATGACGGGTACCGCGCGGTAGGCGGAAAAGGTTTTGGAAAGTTTGTCCAGATTTTTACAGGCATTATGCTGCTGCTTAATTTTCTGACCATGTTTGCAGGAGCTGGCAGTTTGTTAAATCAGCAGTATGGACTGCCGAATTGGGTGGGGTCGACTTTAGCAGGGGTGGTAACATTTATTTCACTGTTAGGTGGATTAAAATCACTGGAAAAAGTATTGGGTTCCATAGGAATTATTATTTTGGTTTATTTGCTTGTGTTTGGTGTTGTGACGCTTTTTACAACAGAACCCAATCTTGATAACATTTATGGAGCTAAAGCTGCTGTTGAGGCGGGAGAGATCATGCAGGTAAACCTGTTCTCACTGCCGCCGTTTAGTTGGATTCCCGGATTGGCAGAACATAATAATGCATTTATCAATGGCGTGGTTTACGGAGCAGAGGCGAATTTTTGCTCTTTCCCATTTTTGATCATGCTTGCGAAGAGATGTAAGAGTAAGAAAGAAGCAGTAGTTTGTGGGCTTGCAGGTGATCTGGGTTATATGTTCTGTGTATGTGTATCTCTTGTCGTATTGATGTTTAATTTTGATTCTATCATGAATCCTGTTACATATGAAATGAATCCATTCCCTACATTGGCGGCAGTGACAAAACTAATACCTATATTGGCATGGACATATGCAATCTTATGTTTTCTAGGAGTGTTTACTACGATATCAGGTTATTTATTTGCTGTGGATGAGATGGTGTTTAAAGAAAACATTACTTCGAGAAATAGTAAGATCTTCCAGATCGGGATGATCGTAATCGGTATTCTGTTGGGAGGCGTACTGCCGTTCTCGAATATGATTAATGTACTTCTTCCGGTCAGAGGGGTTGTAGGAATCTTACTTATCGTTCTTGTGTTTGTTGCCCTTGCGCATGTTAAGAAAAAATCTTCGGTGAAGGAAGCAAAGACTGAAGGGATAGAATGTGAGAGCACAGAAGGTGCCACAGAACATATATAAAACGCATTAAAAATGAAGTGTACTGGAATTCGGATGTATCCGTATTTCAGGAAGCAGAGAAAGAAAGGAGAAAAAATTATGGAATATGTAGGAGGAAGACCGTATTATGGAGATCTTGTAGGGGTATTGATGCTGGATATGGCAGCACCGTTGATCCCGGGAAATGTAGGGAACGCAATGTCATATAATTTCCCGGTGAGGTATAAGGTACTTAAGGGGCTGCCGGCTGACTGGTGGCAGGATGAGATCGGGCCGGATGAGTCCAGATGTCAGGTATTTATAGAAGCGGCGAAAGAACTTGAGGCAGAAGGCTGCAAAGCAATTACATCAGGGTGCGGATTTTTCGCTATCTACCAGGAAAGAGTTGCAGCCGCAGTTAATATTCCAGTATTTCTGTCCCCTCTTTTGATGGTACCGATGCTTTCCAGAATGATGGGTGCAGGTAATCGTGTAGGTATCCTCACAGCTGGAGGCGATCACTTAAAAGGAGATTTCCTTAAGAAAGTCGGTATTGATGAGACAGTGAATTATGCAGTTGGCGGTCTGCAGAAGACGGAAGAGTTCTATAATGTACATGTAACATGTAAGAAAAAGACTATTGATCCAGAAAAGATGCAGGCAGAAGTTGTACAGGCAGCAGAAGATCTGATCGCCCAGTATCCTGATATTGGCTGTTTTGTATTTGAGTGCAGCGACATTCCGCCGTTTGCAAGAGAAGTTGCAAGAAGAACAGGACGTCCTGTATTCGACTTTATCGGTCTTGCCCATATGGTGGCAAGAGCAATACAACCGGTACAGTATCCGCAGTTTTTTGATAAATAAGTTTAATTTTATTACCGCCGAAGGAACAGAAATACTGTGAATTCGGCGGTGATTTTTTTGCGATTTAGAAAAATGAACGATAAATATAATATGGACAGTATATGTAAGGTAAAAAGCAATAATATGCATTGTTGTACGCAAAATATATATGTATTATATAGATAACAAAAGGCGCCTATAACTATAAAAATATGTGCAAAATGTAAATGGAGGAATGAGCATGAAAGATAAAATTAATATCAAAACAATACTCCTTACAGCAGGAGCCTTTGTTTCGTTTAATGTTGGTGCAGGCTTCGCGTCCGGCAACGAACTTCTTCAGTTCTTTGGATCTTGGGGGGGAGGAACCGTGGCGGCAGTGCTTGCCGGCTTTGTTACAACAGTTATTTATTGTGTCTGCCTTTTCTATGTAGGCCAAAGTGTGAATTTCGGTAGTTCGATCGAGACGTATAACTTTTTTGGCGGAAAAATTTTAGGACGGTTTTTTCAGATATTTGTTGTGGTTCTTACGGCAGCGACTGCGATGATGTTTTTTTCAGGCGCAGGCTCCCTTCTTTGGCAGATGTTTGGTCTTCCACAGTGGGTAGGGGCTGTGTTGCTTGGAGCAACCGCTGTGATTGTGGTTCTGGGAGGACTGGCAAGAGTGCAGAATGTGCTGGGATATGCGGGAATAGTAATACTCGTGTATGTACTCATTTTCGGGGTGATTTCTATGTTCAATCCTTCATCCAGTATGGAGCAGGCAGCAGGAGTTGCAGATATGGTCAAGGCAGGACAGGTTTATCAGGCGAATATGTTCGATCTTTTCCCATTCAGCCTGATTCCACAGCTCTCTGAATGGAATTCACCGGTTCTGGAAGGTGTATTGTATGGGACACTTTGTATTACGACGGGGTTTCCGTTTTATCTGACATTGGGACAGCGTTCAAAAAAGAACGGAGAAGCAGTAGGATCTGCAATATTTAGTTCGATTGTTTTTTTTGCTTGTGTCGTTTTGGTACTTTTGTTGGTAATGATGAATTTTGATTCTGTGATTAATCCGGCGACAAATGAAATGAAGCCTTTCCCGGCAGTTGCGGCAGTGGATGCGCTGTGGCCGACAGGAAGTTGGACATATGCATTTATTATTTTCATTGGAATTTTTACAACATATACAGGATTTTTATGGTCTATCAATCATATTTTCTTTGAAAAGAAAGAAAAATCTACAGGAAGCAAGATATTCATCGTACTGTTGACTGTGTTTGGTATTTGCTTGGGGAGTGTGCTTCCTTTCTCACAGTTTGTCAATATCCTCCAACCATTGAGCGGTGTCGTTGGAGTAGTTATGTTCATTACTATTATTGTAAAAACAGTGCGTATTGTGGTAGAAAGAAGAAAGAAAGCGAATATCGTAGAAGTGGACTAGGCTGAAATGAACTAGCATAAGAAAAAATGCAGAGTGCCCGACAGAAATATCCGAAATAGTAGATATTTCTGTCGGTTTTCTTATAATTCACATTCCCGGTTCCCTTTTAGAAAAAGCAGAACTGCAATAATGCCTGTGATACCGGCGGCAAACTTTCCGGCAAAGAGGGCAGGGAGCACTTCGGGACATGCACTCATGGCAAGACCGAGTTGACTTCCAAATACAGCAGCTACAAGAATTGCCCATGTGCCGTTTATAATTTGTCCTTTTGTATTCATGCGCTTCATCATGGGAAATACGGGAGCGCAAGAGACAAGTGTGAACAGGAGACCGGATATACTGATGACATCAAGACCTATGCAATTTCCGATCCATGTGAGAGGAGTTTTCAGTAGTCGGGAGACAAGTTCCATAACCGGCAGCATACCGATCATAGTGATGGTCATTTGACATACGAGAAGCATAGCGTCCATTAGTGGCTCCATGTCAGGAAAGATGGTGATATTAAGTAGATAATCCAGACAGCCTAGTACTATACCTGCTAATCCTAGCAGCTTGATGAGAAATGCAAGCCCTTCCATGAGTTTTACCATTTTGTCAGGCAGTTTGATCATACCTATGATGATAAGGAGAGAAAGTATAATTACCGGAAGACTGTTCCAGACAATGGTGATGAAAGGAATTCCAAGAATCAGTCCGCCTATAAGATTTCCTATAGGTATACATCCGAGACCGAACAGCGCACCACGGGAAAAGTTGGGGATGACTTCTCGCCCCAGTATGCCGAATCCTAAGGGAATCGTGAATGTGAGAGCGCCGCCGAACATCCCGGCAGTTATCATTCCAAGCATAAGGCCGACAGCGGGATCCTCTGCGAGAGATTGAGACAATGCAAATCCTCCCATATCGCAGCTGAAGAGGATGCTTAAGACAGAGGGATCCATATTGAGTGCGTGGAAAAAAGGAGTTCCGATATTTTTTAAAAATGCTGCTGTAGCAGGCGCAATCATGAGGATACCGACCATAGACATCATCATAGATCCCATCATGTTGAAGCCCTGCTGGAATTTGTCGCCTAATTTCCATTGGTTTTTTAATACCATGTCCAGAACTCCCGCAAGGATTCCGAATGTGGTGAGCATTTTGATGAATTGTTCCATTTTTAGCTCCCTTCTTGATTAATTATAAATGCTATTTTTGATACTATAGTGAATAAGCGAGCATGATTCTCAAGATTATTCTGGCGTAGACATAATAAAGGCTTCATAGAAAAATGTAAATAGTGCAGACAGATAAGAGCAAGATATGTGATGAAATAGGCAAAATACGATATGAGATAGCGGTATCAAGGTTGAGATGGATGTGATTTGAGCTATTGTAGATGCAAGAATCTCACAAAACTTGACCCAAAAGGAGTTAGCAGAAAGATCAGGTATCGATCAGGCTGACATCAGCAAACTGGAGAACGGAACCAGAATCCCCTCCATTAAGCCTTTGCAGCGTCTTGCAGAAGACATGGGAATGATGCTGAAGATTGAATTTGTACCAAAGAAAACATCCTGATATCACACACGTAAAAGAAACTCTCAAGGAGGAGACTTTTTTAGGTATGATGGGCATGCCTGTGTTTTGTATTGAAAGTCCATATAGGCGTAGCACGGAGAGCAAAAAGACTGGAGCAAGTAAAATCAGCAGTTTATTATTGATGATTCCCTTTTGTTTTTCCTAAAAAGAAAAACAGCCAGAAACGCCGTAAAATCAACGTTTCTGGCACATGTCAAAACAGGGGATGAGAGAATCGAACTCCCACCAAAGGTTTTGGAGACCCCTATCATACCATTTGACCAATCCCCTACTTTTTGCGGACTGTTTTGTCAGCCACTTAATTATTATACTTTGCTAAGCTTTGATTGTCAAGCACTTTTCTTAAAAACCGTAAATCTTGATTGAGCGCAGTCTTTACGACCGTATAAAAAAGCCGGGATACATGACCCGGCAGAATAAGAGGAAATATATGTAAAAAAGCGTTTTGCTTTGTTTACATGTAATATAACGCGAAAGTGTGAAGAATGTGTGTTAAATAAGTAAAGATGGCATGAAAAATTATTAAGAAATTCTATCTTTTAGTTTACTTCCTGTTTTTTACAGAAACTACAATTCTAAAGAGTTAATTCCGTATGTACAGTCCATAACATTTCATGCGCGCGGTTTCCGATTCTTGATATTGTTTCGGCGTTGTGCCTACGAACTTTTTGAATACCCGATGAAAATGAGAAGCGTCAAAGAAACCTAAGCGGTGGGCAATATCGGAGATGGGAATATCTGCGCCCAAAAATATTTTCGCTAATGCGATTTTTCGTTTGTTAATATATTCTGTGATATTGATCCCCAGTTCATTCTTGAAATTACGCCGCAGTGCGCTTTCAGAGATAAAGAAACGCTGTGCGAGATCAGATATTTTGAAAGAGTCATATATATTCAAATTAATATATTGCAGAACAGATACTATCATAGGAGAGCACTTATTGTCTGCAAACCCATATAACTCTTTTGTAAAATGTATGATCGCACTGTCTCTCACGACAAGAATATCTGCAAGTTTTGTCTTGCTTTCTACTTTTCTGATATAAAAATCTCGCAGTTTGATCATGTCCAGTATATCTTTTCCAAGGTGTATTGCCAGAGCAGATAATTTCTCCAGGATTACAATCGTATAATTTTTTTCTGCACGGACCGGATTGCCGGACGATTTAGGGACAACACTATGACCTATGTCTGCGATTCCCTGTTTTAGGCGGGAAAGGTCACCGGATATAACAAGCTTTAAAATTTGATTTTCGTAATAAAATGCATATCTTTCTGCCTGTAAGAAATTCAAATCGGTATCATCTAAAAGTTCATTCATGATTTCTAATTCATTCATACGAACCTGTTCGTGCAGATCGTCAGAATAAGACTGCTCTAGGTCTAAGTGGAACAAATCTCCGAGAAGAGTCATAAAGTCTCGAATATCTCCCAATGAATAAATGAAACGGGTATTGTAATATTGCCAGTATTTTTCTTTATCTGCAGCAGATAAATGGGCAAACGAAGGACGCTGCATTAAAGAAAGAAAACGGGAATGTGTGATCGGATTCGTAAGGAAAGGGCCGATCGTAATAATCACATCGGAATATTTAAAAGAGATGAACACTTCCTTAAAAACACCATAATCGAACCACAGATAACGATTAGGGAGTTCTTTTCTGGAAAAATCATAAGGAAATTCGTGTGATGTATTGGAATAATAGGAGTGCAGTCGTTTAAAATGGAGATCCGATATATAGACGGACATTTTTAAAACAACATGGAGTGATTTGAGTTTCTTTTGTTCCTCTTTGGTGAGATTCATATACTGGGTACCGCCTTTGTATAATTTAATTTTCTTTTGTTCTATCAATATAGCATTTTACAGGCGAAAAATACATTGTTTGGCAAAAAGTATGAGGAATATTGATGTATTTTACAAGAAAAGCTGAATCTATACAATCAAAAGAAAAACTGGTAAATAGGAAAATTTGGCATGTATATAGAGAGAAATTCTATGTAAATAATAGCCTGAAATAATGAGAGCATATGATTTTTATGGATTTATTATAAACGATTCGGTATTTTAGACGTACAGAAAGAAAAGATGACAGATAGGAGGAGAAAGACATGCAACTAAAGATATTAGCAGATTATGCAGTTCGGATACTCCTGTATCTTGCAGAGCAAAAGTATCCTGTACCATCTAAAGAAATAGCCGAACAGCTCCATATTTCTCAGAATTATGTAGGTAAGATCACGGAAGCGCTACAGGAAGAAAAAGTAGTTACAGTTTATCTAGAAGAAAAACGCGGTATTGAATTGAAAAAGAGACTGGATACGATTTCGTTACTAGACATTATTGAAATGATGGAACGAAAAATGAAACTTCCCCGGGACAGCATGGACAAGACAACCGGCAGGCAATATGCTCCTATACTCCGTCAGATAGGAGGGGATTATGACAGTGTGCATGAAACACTGGATAATATGCTAAGAGAAGTGACCATTCAAGATCTGCTGGATATGGAGTATCCTTGTTCTTTGTAAAATGTTTTTGGTTTTTATGTTTGACTCCTGTCTGGAATGGTGCCTGTTTTCAAGGGATTCCACGCTGCGTAGATATGGTTACAACAAACCGTGTATTGTAAAATCCAGAGGTTTTGCTACAATAAATTTGGTACAAGCTACGGTATATGAAAAGAATGGGCAGAAATGACAGGAGGCAGGAAAATGGAAAATAAAACAGGGCAATTTATAGCCAGGCGAAGGAAGGCGATCGGACTTACACAGAAAGAACTGGCTGAACAGCTTGGCGTGACGAATAAAGCTGTCTCGAAATGGGAAACGGGAGGCGGAATGCCGGATGTCAGTGTACTGAAAGAATTAAGTCAGATACTAGAAGTTAGTGTAGATGAACTGTTAGATGGAGCGTATATAGATAATGCAGGGAATGAAAAGACGATACTCTTGCAGAGAAGGTCAAGAGATAGAAAAAGTAAAGAGAAGGATGTTCGAGAAGAAACGGCAGGCACAGCCGGGACAGAGAAAAGGATAGGGGAAGAAGACGGCAGAGCCAGATTTTTCTTGGGCACATTGGCGCTTCTGCCTGCGATAGCCGTGCTGTGTATGCAGATCCTTTTTCTGTATGTGCGGAGAAGCTATCAGATCGAATATATTACAGAATGGCTTCCTTGGCTGTTTTTTTCAGTGGCGGTACTCTCTGTGACAGGGGCGCTGTGTATCTGCCTGCAGAAACGGTTGGCAAGATTCATTTGTGCAGGGATGGGCGCAGGTGTTCTGCTTCTGTTTCTTGTACTGGGAATATATGCGGCGGTGAAGCCTTACGCATTGAGAACGATCGTGAGTGTTTCGCCGGATCATAGACATATGGCAGTGTTAAAATATGAGAAAGAAACAGGCAGGGTGCTGACCTATCAGAATCAGAAACTATGGTTTGCCCGAAGATCAGATCCATTCCCTTATACAGCGGAAGAAGACATGAAAATGCAGTGGCTTGCGGATGATGTCTGTGCAGTGACCTATAAGTCTCCGGACGATGGGCAGGTCCATCAATATGTATTGACCTATGGAGACAGAGGGGACGGGATCACGACCTATTATGTCTATAACGTTGTACAGGGAGGATGGAGCGCAGAAGGGAAAAATACAGCCGGATGGGAATTAAAGACTGGTCCAGAGGGAATTACCGTGGTTTCGCCGTCGGAGGGAGAAGAAACCTATGCCTTTGACGAATGTGTGCAGTTTGGAACGCTTGCGATCGCACTTTGTAAAGGAGGTCTGCCGCAGTGGACGCTGGCGCTGGAAGAGGACTGCCGGATTTCAGATGCAGACCACATTGAGTCTGGCACAGTTGCTCTTTGTAAAGTTACGATGGAAAAGTCTGCGCCCGTACATTTTACAAGAGGGGAACTTCCCGATAGAGAGTGGATGGAGAAGTCAGCAGCCGAGGACGCGCAAGAGCTTGGCAAGGCGCTGGCAAAAGAAATGAAAGAGGTTTTAAAAGCTGATCCCACACTGGCAGAGTATGAATCTACGGTTTATGGCGGGATCAGGATAGAGACTGAAGAGACGGACATATTTTGGATCGTGCGCTGTGCCATGGAGGAACGATTAAAAATCTTTTCTGCCAACGGCGGAGATGTGGATTGTCAGATCCTGCATATGGAACTGACCGCAGGGGACAGCTATGACTGTGTCGTACAGGTGAAGAGCCGGGAGACGTATACTGGTTCTGCCGAGGAAGATTCCCAGGCAGATATGGAGACGACTTTTCGTGTTATGAAAGGAGAGGGCGTATATCTGCTCTGCCCGGTCGGTTATGGAACCGACGCGGCCGCAGGGTTAGACCCTCCGGCCATGAGGCAGGAACGGGACACGAAGGAAGATGAAAAGTATCACTTCTTTGTACCGGCGCAGTAAGCAAAGCTGGAGAAGGGATCTGATCACACACAGCACATGGACAGGGAAAGGAAACAAAATGGAATATAAAAAAGAGCCGGATTTTATCTGTGATCCAGTACCTTATAATGTATGGATACGATATGCACAACGAAAGGGAAAATATAAGGCGGCTGCGATTATATTTGCAGAGAGCATGATGACAGTGGGGATTTTGCTGCTGCGCCTGCCGCAGATCATACAGAAGGGAGAGGCTTTTTGGCAGCAGGCGGCGGCAGATCTTATACTGGTCATTGTTGGAACAGGAATTCTGTGGACAGCGGCAAAATGGCAGGAAAGAAGGATAAAAAGAGAATATGGGAAAAGAATACAAACGGCGGAGAGCGGTTGGTTTTCAGGGGCTTTTTACCCGGAATTTTTGTTGATCGAGACAAAGGCAGGCGAAAAGCAGTGGTATTATTACAATGATATAAGCAGTGTGAAAGAGACGGGAAAAGCATTCTGTGTACTGGGGCAGACAGGAGAACTGGATATCCCGAAGATGTATTTACAAAGAGACGCCGTGCGTTCCATACGTCATCAGTTTATGCGGTACTGTAAAGAGTGTTATGAACAATATTTTGAGGAAAAGACGGAAAACCTGCGGTTAGAGATCCTGCTGGATCCGGCTATGAGCGCAGAGGAACGCAGTGCAGCCGGAAGAACCTATTTTCAGTATGCGGGCTATAGGCGGCAGGTGTATTTTTCAGAGGCAAAAATATGGGGCGCAGGGGGCGCTTTGTTTTATCTCATTTCCGTGGCTGTCCTGGGAAGTGAACATGTTTCTAAAATAGGAAAGGCAGGCTGTATCTTCTTAGTTGGATCTGGCATATGTATACGTGTTGTACAGATGGCGGCGGCAAAAATAAGCTGGAAAAGAGCAGAGAGACGAAGAGCGGAAGGGGAAAAGCTGCGTCTGGAGATCGGAAAGGACGGTCTGTATCTGCAGAGAAAAGGACGGCGGTTTCGTAAGACCTGGCAGCAGATCCGGCAGATCTATGAGGGAAAAGATTTCTTCGTGCTGGGGAATGTGTACCTGGGGAAATATGCGCTCTCCCAGGAGGATACAGGGCAGCTGCGCGCTGTTTTACAAAGATATGCGGGCCGCAAATATGCCTTTATAGATATAGAAGGAGTACGGGAGGACAGACAGACATTTCTGCTGCTTTTGGTGTATGCGGGCGTTGTAGGAGCTGTTTTGACAGGTTATACATATTTTGTGAAAAATGCGCAGACGGGGCGGGAGAGTGTCAGAGCAGAGCAAGAACAGACAGGAGAAATAGGGGAGAAACAGCCGGTTTATGTGCAGACGCCGGATTTGTATGCGCTGGATCTGACAATGACGGATATATATATCCAGGACTGCTATTCTTCGAATGAGACAAATGAGGAAAGCAGATTCTATATCGGAGCTGACAGTATTCTGTATGGTGCATCGGCAAACCATAATGGGGAATTGGGACTGGGAGATACACAGGAATATATGACAGCAAAAGGCTTCTACCGGGAAATGGAAGTGGCACGGGATGTAAAACACGTAGCTCTGGGAGAGGATTTTATGGTCTATATCAATGAGAAAGGAGAATTGTTTGGGACGGGGAATCTTCCGGCAGCAGGCAGTTCTTATACACCTGTACTGTTATTGGAAGACGTACAATATGCAAAATGCAGTAACGCAGGGCTGATCGCCTTGCAGGAGGACGGGAGCGTGTGGTGTGCCGGTACGCTGTATGATGAGGCAGGAAACAGTATCTGTACCTATGCTGGTTTTGAAAAGGTGATGGAGCATGCTGCTTTCGTGACGGCAGGAAGATATGCGATGGCGGTGATCCAGACAGATGGATCGCTCTGGATGTGGGGAGATAATGTCCGGCAGCAGTGCGGAGTGAGTGTGCGGACTGCATCGGTATTGGAGAAACCGACTCTTGTAAGAGAAGAGGTAAGGATGGTGTGGATAGACCGACTTGCTTTTTCGTCTCCCTATGAATATCAAGGGTATCAGGCAGAAGG
Source organism: Mediterraneibacter sp. ICN-202921 (assembly GCF_037890075.1). Lineage (NCBI taxonomy): Bacteria > Bacillati > Bacillota > Clostridia > Lachnospirales > Lachnospiraceae > Mediterraneibacter > Mediterraneibacter sp. ICN-202921. The sequence goes on from NZ_JBBKBE010000017.1 coordinate 24,390, forward strand.
GCCGGATGTCTACATGGCAGACCGCACTTATATCCTGACCAGGACCGGAGATACCTATGCGTGCGGAGAAGGTTTGGAAGGAAAAGAGACATTTGTGCCGGTAAAAATAGCGGAAGAATAAAAAGGACTGCCATGAAAACAAAGAGAAGTTCATTTTCATGGCAGTCCGTGTATAAGCACAGTGCTTTATAAACAGCCGAATTCTTTCATGACTTTTTCAAGCAGTTCCTTGTGTGCAGGTTCGATCTCGGTCAGCGGAGCACGTAGACCGCCTACATTTTTACCCTGCAGGTTCATTGCGGCCTTGACCGGGATCGGATTGACCTCACAGAATAAAGCGTCGCACAGAGGGATCGCATCTAACTGCATTTTACAGCTGCCTGCTGCGTCGCCTTCCAGATATTTGTATACCATATCATGTACGTATTTAGGAGCTACATTGGACAGGACAGAGATTACGCCGATTCCGCCTAAAGAGAGAAGCGGAACGACCTGATCGTCATTTCCGGAATACAATTCAATGTTTCCGTCACATAAATTCATGATCTTTGCCACATTGCCGATATCTCCGGAAGCTTCTTTTACCCCTACGATATTCTCTACATTTTTTACGAGATGAGCGATCGTTTGCGGCTGAAGCGCACATCCCGTACGGCTTGGTACATTGTACATGATAAGCGGGATATCAACAGATTCTGCAATGGCTGTATAATGTGCGATCAGACCCTTTTGTGTCGCTTTATTATAGTATGGCGTCACAATGAGGATGCCGTCTGCGCCGTCTTTTTGCGCTTCTTTTGATAATGCTATCGCTGTTTTAGTAGAATTAGAACCAGTGCCTGCAATGACCGGGATTCTGTGTTTGACCCGTTCTACGGCAAAACGTATCGTTTTGACATGCTCTTCTTCTGACATGGTAGCAGATTCTCCAGTTGTACCACAGATAATGATGGAATCTGTACCCTCTGCGATCTGTTCTTCTAAAATTTCATCCAACTTTTCATAGTTGATCTCCAGGTTTTCTTTCATTGGTGTAACGATCGCTACACCAGCGCCTTTAAAAATTGCCATTCTTTCTTCCTCCTATACATATGGTGAACACAAAAAGAAACGGCAAGATGCGCCGTTCCAACATATACATAAGTCGTATAAATCAGATAGCCCTCCATCTTGCGATGACAGTCATGTCGTTCTTCACGCCATGCCCAAGGAAAAGATGTCAGGCCTCTTCTCCTTTCGGCATCTTCCCCTTTGGAATGTCTTCTTCTGTCCCTGAAACATCCGGCATCCTACTGATGAAAAATGCAACCTCTATCTACGTTTCCATATATAAAAAATAATAACACTTGCAGAGTACGATGTCAATGTCTGGATGAAAAATGTTACCGTTTCCGCCATGTCTTGCAGGCGTGCGTGCTATCGCGCAATAATGCATATCCGGAGATTTTTCTACTGGGCTGCCTGACGATATTGTTCGGGCGTCATGCCTTCGTACTTTTTGAATACGCGGAAAAAGTATTTACTGTTGTCGTATCCGACTGCCTTGGCGATCTGGTAGAGTTTGCGGTCAGTAGAGGCAAGCAGGTCTTTGGCTTTTTCAATGCGTACGGCATTGACATATTGTGCAAATTTTTCTCCTGTTGTCTTACGGAACAGATGGCTTAGATAGCTGCTGTTCATATAAAACAGAGAAGCAAGAAATTCTACCGTCAGGTTTTTATGATAATTACGCTGTATATAGATTTTTATCTTTTCTATCGTATCTTCTACAGCATATACACTCTGCGGCTTGAGCATTTCAGAAAGGTTGCTGAAAAACTGCCGGTAGTACTGATAGAGTTCTTCGACTGTAAACATTTCTTTTATGATATTCTGCATGCTCTGGGAAGACGTGCTTTGGTGCAGATATTGTTTCAAGATCAAAAGACAATCCTGTGTAAGCTGATGATAGTGATATTTGACATCTGCCAGAGAGAGGTTTTTTGTTTCCTGATAATAGGTATGCAGTGATAAGAGCAGGCTGCCTACCTCTTCTGTCATGCCGGCTTCTACACGGAAAAGGAATTCTTCCTTTTTCTCCCATGAGATCTCATGCAGAGCTGTCCCCATATCCGGCTGCCATATATATACTTGAGAAGAACTCTGTGTGACCGGCATGGAATTCAGTGACGTACAGGCCTGTTCATGGGCGGCATGCAGTTGGCAAAGTCCGGTGATCGTATCGCTAAGCCCCCAATACGATACCGTATCATAGGTATGCAGATAAGCGATAAAATCCTGTACAAATTTGGTATAGAAGTCTTTTGGAGAAAAGGAGGCGTCGTTGGGAAGCGCAAGGATAAAAAAACCAAGTCGGAAGTTGGATGGATGGGGCAGATGGACTGCCATTTCCGAAAAACCAAAATCGTTGATCTGCTGCTGCAGGCGGAAATCTGACAAGGACTTTCCGGCGTATACGACGGCGAGGCACAGACGATCCGAGTGTGTCAGAAAAGATAATTTCTGTGAGCTGATGTCTGTGTCGGAAACGGCGTATCCCAGAATTAAATTTTGCAGAAGCTGGGTGTCATGCTCATAACAGGCAACTTCTTTTTCTTCCTCCGTAAGACGTATGCGTGCGTCAATAGACGCAGAGGTCTCCAGGCGAGAAATAGCCTGGCAGACTGTCTGCTGGATCTGTTCTGCGGTAAAGGGTTTGAGGATATAGTCGATGACATTGGCGGATATGGCATGCTTGATGTAGTCAAAGCTTTTATAACCGCTGATGACGATCAGCTGCAGGTCGGGATGATTTTGGGAAAGATAGGAAAGCAGTGCAGTTCCGTCCATCACCGGCATTTCCATATCTAAAATGACGAAATCCGGGGAGAGGGTTTTGACAAGTTCTACTGCCTGGGCGCCGTTGTCCGCCTCACCTGCGCAAGAGATCCGGTCAGACAGAGCCTCTAGTTTTTTCTTTGTTCCCCGGCGGATCAGGGGTTCGTCATCTACAATAATATATTGATACATAAGTTTCTCCTTTGTGCGTTTTGGTAAAAAGGTTTTCTATATCGGCATCAGTTTTGTTCCGGCAGATCTGCTTTTTCTACGAGTGGCAGTTTAATCTGCATCAGTGTTCCGCGGTCGGGTTTACTCTGTACGGTCAGCCCATACCCTTTCCCATAATATAATTCGATCCGAGTATTAATATTTTTCAACCCGATACTTTGGTTTGTCCGGTGGCCGAGTTCTGTGAAGGCAGGCTCTTCCTGAAGGGACCGGGTCAGTTCCGAAAGCTGCTCGGGTGTCATGCCTTTTCCGTCATCTACGATACAGAGCAGAAAATAGGTATCCCGTAAAAAGCCATATACGCAAATGCGATGTCCGAACTGACAGTTTTGCAGTCCATGGGAGAAAGAATTCTCCACGATGGGCTGGAGGATCAGCTTCAGTACTCTTAGATACCGCATATTGTCCGGGATGTGCAAAGTAAAACGGAAACGGTGGCTGAACCGGATAGACTGAATAGAAATATAATCCATGACATGATCGATCTCATCCTGTAAAGTGACCAGTTCACTTTGTGTTTTAATGGCGTAGCGGAACATATTGCCAAGAGACATGGCCATAGTCATGATCTGCTCGCTCCCCTCTATGCTGGCGATACTGTTGATCGCTTCCAGCGTGTTGAACAGGAAGTGGGAGTTGATACGCGCTTCCAGAGATTTCATCTGTGCGTCCAGAGAGATCAGCTTGCTTTGATAGTTTGTCTTGATCGCCGCATCCAGCTGCTCCACCATGGCATTATATTCATTATAGAGGACGCCGATCTCATCTGTACGGTTCAGATATAATGTACTGCCGGATAAATGGGTGCCGCTTTGCTGCGACATTTTTCGGCTTAAATGCTCGATTGGTTTCGTGACGGTTTTAGAAAAGTACAGGGCAAGCGTGATACCGATCAAAATACAGATACCACAGATGGAAACCAGCATGATCCCGGTCGTGCTGAATTCCCGATAGAGTCTGCTGTAATCTACGGAGGTATACAGACTTAACGAAGAAAGATCCAACTTGGTAGAGTAAGCGGCGTTTTTTTCGACTTCCTGGAAGGAAGGTATATTTTTTTCTTTCAGAGGAGGCGTAGAATAAATAATCTGTTCACACTGGGTATCCGCAATCGCAATAGAAGTTACATCCGGGATCGTATTTAAGGAACTCAGGTCGAAAATAGCTGGATCACAGTTGATCAAAAGAACGCCCAGGTTTTTGGAAGCATAAATATCATAGAGGCTTTTGGAAATAAAGAAGCTGTCTGTTTTACCATAAAAAATATCTTTGTGAGGGCTGATATCACTGACATAGAGCTGGCCGGCATTTTCTAATGTGCGTGTATACCAAGGAGTACCTTCCGGCGTATATCCATAATTGAGCCGATCGTTTTGTGTATTTTCATAAGTGAACTGGATCCCGGAGGGGGTGAAGATGTAGATACCGTAAATAAAGTCATACGTATTGATGATATTTTGACACAGATACCGGATATTCTGCTGTGTCTGATAGGTCGTTAAGTCATCTGGGCTGACTCCTTGGACAGAAAAAGGGCGTAGGTTCTGGGTCAGGGAATAATCGCCGGAAGAATAGGAGGCAAACAGATTGGTCGCGTTCTCCAGTTCAGCAAGAGCCGCGTCCGTCTGCTGTACGGCTTTGGAAAACAGATTGACCGAGTACTCCTGCACCTGCTGTTGGGAAGTTTTTTGGTAGCGATAGTAGGAAATCGCAGTGATGCAGATGGTGGGAAGCAGTGCCATGAAGAGAAGGATAAGAAACAGTTTGTGGCGTAATTTCACAGGTGTACCTCCTTGTAAAAATCTAAGAAAAGTATACCATACGAGCCAAGAAAAGTCCACTTGACATGTGTTACAATAAAACCATCAAAAAGAAACAAGACAAAAGGAGAGGAAAAACATGAAAAAGAAAGTGATTTCTGTGCTGCTTGCAGCAACAATGATCGGCGGACTTCTCGCCGGCTGTGGTTCAGGAAACAAAAATGATGCTAAGACAGAAGACGGAAAGACAAAGATCCGTTTCTTATCCGCGATGGAACTGGTAGATGAGGATATGATCGAGGCATTTGAAAAAGAAAATCCGGATATTGATGTAGAGTTTGATTATGTAGATTCTGGAAACTACTCTGCAAAATTTGCGGCGCTGGCTTCTTCAAATGAAGTGCCGGATGTGTTCTGGACACAGGCAGGATACTACTGTGATCAGATCAATGAAGGACTTCTGCTTGATATTTCAGAATATCTGGATGGGGATAACTACGAAGGAGACACGGTATGGAGAGAGACATATGTACCGGCTCTTTTGGAAAACTTACAGTCGATCGTAGAAAAGGGCTGCGGAGAAATGGATTCCTATGATTACGGAGTACCATTTACGATGACGACAGTTGCGGTGATGTATGATAAGGCGATGTATGAGAAACTGGGCTTATCTGTACCGGAGACTTGGGAAGATTTTATGGCAAACTGTGAAGCGATCAAAGGAGCAGGATACACACCTTTGTCAGTACAGTCTAATACATGTATCGACTGGCTGCCAAGATTATTCTGGGATCAGTTCTGTCGGGAAGAGATCGAAGAAGAAAATAAATCATTTGAAACCGGTGAAATGACATTCCAGACAGAATCTGTACAAAAAGGTCTGGAAACATATAAAGAAATCTGGGACAAAGGCTATCTTCCAGAAAACTTCATGACATCTGATCTGGATACGACAGCACAGTTATTCCTGCAGGGCAAACTGGCGCAAGTCCTGATCGCTCCTGATAAATTGGAATACATCATGGACAATGCGCCGGATACAATGGAACTTGGCACATATGTACTGCCGGGGATCGCAGGGCTTCCATCCAGAACACTGGGCGGCGCCAGCAATATCTTTGCTGTAAGCGCGGATACAGAAAATCCGGATGCGGCAGTAAAATTAGTACAGTATCTGACATCTAAGACAAACTTTACAACAGATGAAGGTCTTAAGTACTCCAGCTCTGGTTTGGTGAACGTAGAAAGGGATCCTGCATTGGACGAGATCCTGGCAGGTTACAATGCGGCGGCAGAAAACGGCTTCTGTCCGGAAACATTCGTACCGACGACGATCACGACAGAGATCAGCACAGCCTTCAAAGAAGATCTGATCCCGAACTATCTGCTTGGACAGATCAGCCTGGAGGATATGACAGCAGAACTGCAGGAGACATACGATACATATCTGGAAGATAAAGAATAAAAGAAGCGGGATAAGGGCGGCTTAAAGAGCAGTTAGCCGCCCTTTTTCCTGCCGGAAAACAAAGAACAGAAAAGACAGGCACAGCGCCAAAAGAAGGAGGGAGCAGGGTGAATACGAAAAAGAAGGCAGGGCTTTTACAAGAGTTAAAAGAAAGCATACCGGCTTATATATTAATTCTTCCGACTATAGCCATATTGATCATTTTTTTGTTTATTCCGTTTGCAAATGCATTCCGTATCAGTCTTTATAAGTACAAAGGATACGGAGAACTTAGAAACTATGTAGGATTGGATAATTATATCAAGGTGCTGCAGGACGAACAGTTCTACCGCGCATTTGGCAATACATTTAAGCTGATCGCCTGTGATCTGCTGATCTCTATTACGATCGGTTTTATTTTGGCGTATATTTTGTTCAAAGGCATCCGCCTGAAACGATTTTTTAACACAGCACTGTTTATTCCCTATCTAATTTCGATGGTCGTGATCGGATGTATTTGGAGGATCATCTACGATCCTACGATCGGACCGTTAAACCAGATCCTGGAGATGATCGGCCTGGGAGGTCTTGCTCAGCCCTGGCTGTCCCAGGTAGGAACGGCGCTGCCTGCGATCATCGTGACTTGGATATGGAGGACCATTCCTTTCAATATGCTGATCTGCTATGCAAATATCATGACGCTTCCGAAAGACCAGCTGGAAGCGGCAGAAATGGACGGCGCCTCCCAACTGCAAAGACTGCGCTATATCATCATCCCACATATGATCCCAACCTTCATTACACTGGGGATCCTGACAGTGACCAATGACCTGCGCGCGTTTGATATGGTATGGGTCATGACCCAGGGAGGCCCCGGCGGCGCGTCGGATGTCCTGACTTCTTACGTATATTCTAATGCGTTCCAGTCCCAGAAATTCGGTCCCGCAACAGCGGCGTCGATCATCATGATGGTAGTCATGATCAGTATTACAATTATCTTACAGTTGGTAAAAAAGGCAGGTGGAAAGAATCGTGAGTAAGAGTATGAGCAAAAAATGGAAAACAAAAAAAGGAGCGGACGAGCAAGGCGGAACGTCTGTCATCACCTTTATTATCATGCTGTTCATAGCATTGATCTCAGTGTATCCGCTGCTCTGGGTGATCATCCAGTCCTTTAAGACAGAGGGACAGTTTTTGCAGAGTATATGGTCGCTGCCGACTTCTCTGAACTTTGATAATTTTGTTACTGCTTTCCAGGAGGCAAACCTTGCAGTATATCTGAAAAATACGGTAGTCAACACCGTGGCGACTCTCGTGGTGGATCTTGTGCTTGTGACCTGCCTTGGATATGCATTTTCCAAGCTGAAGATGAAATTTAAAAAGTTTTTCTATTATATGATCCTGATCAATATGCTGATCCCTACGCCGATCATTCTTCTTCCGATGTATCTGCAGGTAGTAGATCTGGGAATCCAGAATACCCTGGCTGCGATCGTCTTTCCTTATTATCAAGGGTTTGCTCCGCTTGGACTGATACTGATCAAGGGCTATATGGACAACATACCCGATGAGATCATTGAATCTGCCAAGATCGATGGCTGCGGCACATTCCGTATCCTTGGGAAGATCATGGTGCCCCTTGTAAAGCCTATGCTGGTAACATTAGCGATCTTAGGCGGTATGAATGCCTGGAACGAATATATGTGGGCGCTGGTATCCATCAGTGATACGTCCAAATATACGCTCTCTGTGGGAATCGCCGTTATCCGGGATAAGATCGCGACGATCGGTTATACGCCGGTATTTGCGGCTCTGACTGTGAGCGCCATGGTATTTGTCATCATCTATCTGTTTGCACAGAAGACATTCGTGCGTTCGATTACCGCAGGCGCTGTGAAAGGATAGGGGAAAATGGAAAAGACAAACAGAAGTTTGAAATTTGAAGACATATTTAAAAATCCAGGAAAGGAGTTCCGCGGAACTCCTTTTTGGTCATGGAATACAAAGCTGTGTAAAGACTGCCTGGAAGAGCAGATCGAGCAGTTTAAAGAGATGGGCATGGGTGGTTTTTATATGCATACCCGTGTCGGGCTGGATACAGAATACATGGGAAAAGAGTACATGGACTGTGTGAAAAAGGCTGTAGAGATCGCGAAAGAAAAAGATGTATACAGTTGTCTGTATGACGAAGACCGCTGGCCTTCCGGATATGGCGGCGGTAAGGTGACCAGCAGGCAGGAATACAGGAGCAGGAATTTACTGATCACCACATATAAAAAAGGGACGAAGACATACACGCACAGGAGTACAGATTCTATGGCTTCTGCTTCTCCCCAGGGAAACGGACGTTTTCTGGCGGCGTATTATGTCAGACTGCATACGGACGGAACGCTTGCTTCTTACGTGCGGTGTGAAGAAAACGCGGTGGAGAAACCGGGGTATCAGATCTGGTACGTTTATCTGGAGATTGCACATGACAGTCCCTGGTTCAACGATCAGTCTTATGTAGACTCTTTAAATCCTGAGGCGATCCGTTATTTTCTGGACGTGACTCACGAAGAGTATAAAAAGGCGGTGGGCGAAGAGTTTGGAAAAACCATTCCTTCTATCTTTACAGATGAACCGCAGTTTGGAAGAAAGAGATGTCTGGGGACGGCAGATTCCAAGGAAGAGGTGATGCTTCCTTACACAGAAGATTTTGCGGAAAGTTATAAAGCGGCATACGGAGAAGACTTGCTGGATCATATACCGGAAGTATTGTGGGAACTGCCCGAAGGAGGGGTATCCAGGTATCGATACTGGTATCACGATCATGTGACGGAAAGATTTGCAAAGGCCTATTCTGATCAGGTGGGAAGCTGGTGCCGGGAAAATGGAATCCGTCTTGCGGGACATATGATGGAGGAACCGACTTTACAGTCGCAGACCCAGGCATTAGGAGAAGTCATGCGCAGTCTGCGGGGATTTTCCCTTCCGGGGATCGATATGCTCTGTGACGCCCGGGAATATACGACGGCAAAACAGGCGGAGAGCATCTGCCATCAGTATGGAAAGGATGGTGTCGCCAGCGAACTGTATGGCGTCACCAACTGGGATTTTGATTTCCGCAGACATAAACTGCAGGGAGACTGGCAGGCAGCTCTTGGGATCACCCATCGTGTCCATCATTTAAACTGGATGAGCATGGGGGGAGAAGCAAAAAGAGATTATCCGGCGGCTATTGGCTTCCAATCCCCCTGGTATAAAGAATACGGGCGGATCGAAACCCATTTTGCCCGGGTCAATACGGCCCTTAGAAGAGGAAAACCGGTGGTAAAGATCGGTGTGATCCATCCGGTCGAATCCTGCTGGCTCTTATTTGGTCCGAACCAGCAGACCGGGCAGAAGCGTCAGGAATTAGATAAAAGATTTGCAGATGTGACAGAATGGCTGTTGTTCAATAACCAGGATTTTGACTATATCTCAGAGAGCCTGCTTCCGGAAGAATGGGATGGGCATAGAGTCGGAGAGATGGAGTATGAAGCGGTGATCGTTCCCGGATGTCTGACCTTGAGGCAGACGACGCTCACGATACTAGAAGAGATGAAAAAGGCGGGGACGAAGATCATTTTCATGGGAAAACCGCCTCGGTATATCGATGCATCTCCAAGTACCGCGGCAGAACAGTTTGCCGATACATGCGCCCGGATCGAATATGCCAAGCAGGAATTGCTGGAAGAACTGGAGCCGTACAGACTGCTGGAAATGCGTTTTCACGGAGAAAAACATTTGAAAAAACCGAACCATAAGAAGAACTGGAACGGCGAACGGACAGAGAAATACATCTATCAGCTGCGCCGGGAAGGAGAGGGACGCTGGCTGTTTATCGCAAACGGCCGTGCCCAGGATCATCCTGACTTGATCCTGCCGGATGATGTGAAGATAGAACTGGCCGGTCATTGGAAGGTGACAGAGCTGGATACCATGACCGGAAAGATCAGCGGCAAAAAAGCAGAAATACAAGGAGATAAGACGATTCTTTATCACCGTTTCTACAGTCATGACAGTCTGCTCTTATACTTGGAGCCGGAGAAGAATGAAGGAAAAACGAAAGAGGAAATCCTGCCGCAGGAGGCGTTTGCAAAAAAAGAGACATATGTTTTAAAAGAGCAGCAGGGATGGCAGGCAAAAGATCTATTTGAAAGTCAGGTAGAGATAGAACGGGAAGAACCAAATGTACTCATACTGGATATGCCGAAATACTGTTTCGACGGGGAGCACCTGGAAGGTCCGGAAGAGATACTGCGGGCAGATAATAAGATTCGTATGCGGCTTCATCTGCCGCTTAGAAGAGCTGCTTTGGCACAGCCATGGACACAGAGGAAAGAGGAAAAAGCACATAAGATCCTGCTCCAATATAAGATCCTATGCAGGAACGTGATACAAGGCGCTTCTCTGGGATTGGAAATGCCGGACAGCGCGAAGATCTTGCTGGATGGTATGGAACTTTCGAAAAAAGAAACGGGCTATTTTGTAGATCCATGTATCCGTACAGTGGCTCTGCCGGCACTGCGGGAAGGTGTACATGTACTTACACTGGAAGTCGATTTTACAAGAAAGGTAAATCTGGAAGTTATATATCTGCTAGGCGCATTTTCTGTACGTGTGGAAGGCAGCTCTGCCGTACTTGAACAGGAAAGAAAGACCTTTTTCTGGGGCAGCCTGACAGAGCAGGGCATGCCGTTTTACGGCGGCAATGCAATCTACAGGACAGAACTTGCGCTGGAGGCAGGAAAGTATGTATTGGAAGTCTCTAAATTCCGTGCTCCTCTTCTGCGGGTAAAGGTAGATGGAAAAGAAGCGGGGGCGATCTTCAAGTCTCCGTATAGAGTCTCTTTTGAGATCGAACATACCGGGAAACATATGATAGAGATCATAAGTTTTGGAAACCGGGTCAATACATTCGGAGCGGTACATGACTGTGACGAGCAGGAGATTTACTTTGATCCGAATGCATGGAGGACGACACTGGACAGCTGGTCTTATGAGTATCAGCTGAAAAAGACGGGGATTTTAAAAGCGCCCATACTTTGGAAAAAACAAGAGAAATAAAAAACAATAGAAAAACAGATGTCCGGTAAAGCACAAAGACGATGCGGTGTATACAGGATGTCTGTTTTTTATATGGTTTCCAGAAAGAGAGTTTTTGATGTATCTGGATGGAAACCATGCTATAATAATCCCAGAAACGGGCGGCTGGCCTGGAGAAAAAAATCCAAGGAGGCAGATATGAGATATTTAGCCGGAATTGACAATGGCGGTACATTTTCAAAAGCAGCGGTATTTGACGAGGATGGAAGGCAGATTTCTGTGGCAAGTGTACCTACGGTAACAATTACTCCGAAATCTGGCTATACAGAGCGGGATATGACAGAACTTTGGCAGGTCAATGCAAAGGCGGTGCGCAGTGCAGTGGAAACAAGCGGGATCGATCCAAAGTCCATAGCAGGTGTATCTTTGTCCGGTCATGGGAAAGGACTGTATCTGGTAGGGAAAGACGGGCATCCGGCATACAACGGGATCATATCCACAGATGCCCGCGCCTGGGAGTATGTGGAGAGATGGGAGAAAGACGGGACAAAGGAGAAAGTCTATCAGAAGACTTTTCAGGATATCCTTGCCTGTCAGCCTGTCAGTATCCTCGCCTGGATGAAAGATCACGCACCGCAGGCGCTGGAAAATACCCAATATATTTTCGCAGTCAAAGACTATATCCGCTACATGCTGACGAAAGAAGCGTATGCTGAGTATACAGATTTTTCCGGGGCAAATCTGGTGAATCTGACGACCCATGCGTATGACCGGGAACTGCTGGGCTGCTTTGGACTGGAAGAGATCTATGAGAAACTTCCGCCGCTTAGATATTCGTCAGATATATGCGGTTATGTGACAAAGGAAGCGGCGGAATTTACGAAGCTGCCTGCGGGGATCCCGGTGGCGGCGGGGATGTTTGATGTCAATGCCTGCGGTATCGCCTCCGGACTGTCGGATGAAGAGCAGATGTGTATGGTGGCAGGAACCTGGAGTATCAATGAATTTATTCGAAGAAGTCCTGTGACGAACGGGACAGTCGCTTTAAACTCTATGTTCTGTATACCAGGGTATTATCTGATAGAGGAGAGCAGCCCTACTTCCGCGGGAAATATGGAGTGGTTTATCCGCAATCTGCTGTCTTATGAAAAAGCAGAAGCAAAGAAGGAAGGAAAGTCTGTCTATGATATGACGAACCAATGGGTGGCAGAGATCGAACCACAGGACTGCGATATTATTTTCCTTCCATTTTTAAATGGTTCCAACGAGGATCCGCTGGCAAAGGGGACGTTTGTAGGTCTGACTGCTTATCATAATAAAAAGTATATGCTGCGGGCTGTCTATGAGGGAATCGTATTTTCCCATTATACGCATGTGCAGAAGCTCCTGGTAAACAGGGAGAAGCCAAAATCTATCCGTCTCTCAGGAGGGGCGGCGAATTCCGACGTATGGGTACAGATATTTGCAGATGTCCTGCAGATCCCGGTGGATGTCATAGAAGATAAGGAGCTGGGCGCGCAGGGGGCGGCAATGGCAGCAGGAATTGCCGCAGGTATTTATCCAGATTATACGGCGGCGGTCGAACGGACGGTTAAGATCAGCAAGACCATTTACCCGCGTAAGGAGTACGCCAAGGTATATGAGGAAAAGTATCAGCGGTACAGAGCGGTTATTGATGGACTGTGTTCTGCCTGGAAGTATTTTAAGAATTAATTGAAGAACTTTGAAAAAAAGTATATATTTATATTGGACACTGTTGGACCAAAAAGATAGTGTAACTAAGAGAGAATGGAGTGTCGATTTATGAAAAAGTATACGATAGGGCTTTATGAAAAGGCAATGCCGTCCTCTTTGACGTGGAAAGAGAAGCTTAAGGCGGCAAAAGAGGCAGGGTATGATTTTGTGGAGATCAGTATTGACGAGACAGAGGAAAAGCTGGGGCGTCTGAACTGGACAAAAGAAGAACGTCTGGAATTAGTAAGGACCATGTATGAAGTAGGTGTGCCTGTCCGTACGATGTGTTTAAGCGGGCACCGGAAATATCCTCTTGGAAGCAATGATGAACAGACGGTCAGACGTGGTATGGAGATCATGGAAAAGGCGCTTGTGCTCGCAGATGATCTGGGGATCCGTATCATTCAGCTCGCCGGATATGATGTCTACTATGAAGAAGGCAGTGAAGAGACGAGGGAACGTTTTGCAAAGAATCTCACAAAAGCGGTGCAGATGGCCTCCAGTCTTGGGATCGTGATGGGATTTGAAACGATGGAAACAGAATTTATGAATACGGTGGAAAAGGCTATGGCGTATGTAAAGGCAAATGAATCGCCGTACCTGAATGTCTATCCAGACTGTGGAAACATTATGAATGCAGCTGTTTCTTATGGGAAAAATGTATTGGACGATATAGAAACAGGAAGAGCACATATGGCAGCCATGCATTTAAAAGAGACAAAACCAGGCATTTTCCGGGATCTTCTGTATGGACAGGGACATGTGCCGTTTGAAGAAATCATTGACAAGGCATGGAAAATGGGGATCCGCAAGTATGTGACAGAATTTTGGTATCTGGGCGGAGAAAACTGGAAACAGGATTTGGCGCAGTCGAATCAGAAGATGCGTGCCATTTTGGATAGGAAGCAATAGAATTTTTTACCAAAAACAGGATACAGAAAGCTATAGAAGAGAGAAAAAGGAGAGAAAAATCATGCTGGAAGAATTAAAACAAAGAGTATATGAGGCGAATATGCTTCTGCCTAAATATCAGCTTGTGACTTTTACATGGGGAAATGTCAGTGAGATCGACAGAAAGACAGGATATTTTGTGATCAAACCAAGCGGCGTAGAGTACGAGAAATTGAAACCGGAAGATATGGTTGTGATGGATCTGGAAGGAAATAAGATCGAAGGGGAATATAATCCGTCTTCTGACACCCCGACGCATTTGGAAATTTATAAAGGCATGCCGGAAGTCACAGGGATCGTGCATACACATTCGCCCTGGGGAACAAGCTGGGCACAGGCAGGACGGGGTATCCCTTGTTATGGAACTACACATGCGGATTATATGTATGGAGAAATTCCCTGTGTCAGAAATCTGACAAAGGAAGAGATTGACGAGGCATATGAAAAGAATACAGGCGTTCTGATCGTAGAGCATTTTAAAGAAAGGGAATATATGGCGATGCCGGCAGTTCTGTGTAAGAATCACGGCGTGTTTACGTGGGGAAAAGACGCGCACGAGGCAGTACATAACGCGGTCGTTTTGGAAGAAGTGGCAAAGATGGCGGCACAGACAGAGAGGATAAATCCAGATGTAAAGCCGGCGCCGCAGGAACTGCAGGATAAACATTATTACAGAAAACATGGACCGAATGCTTATTATGGGCAGAAGTAGGAGGCATATAGTTTGATTTCATATCGTAAATATCTGGAATTTAAATTTAATGAGAAAGAGACGGTCAAAAATATTACAAACCATGTGGAAATGATCCTGGAGGAGAGTGGTATACAAGAGGGCGTCATCATTATATCTGTGCAGCATACGACGGCGTCTATTTTTATTAATGATGATGAAGAAGGCCTGATAGAGGATACGCTGGAATTTTTAGATTCCTTGATTCCAGACTGCAAAGTTCCATGTTATCGTCATAACCAAAGTGAAAAAGATGCCCCTGCACATTTAAAGCGAAACTTTATGGGACGCAGTGAAATAATCTCAGTGACGGAGGGGCAGATGGACCTGGGAAATTGGGAACAGATTTTTTATGCAGATTTTTACGGAACACGCAAGAAAAAAATCTGTGTGAAGGTTATGGGAGAATAAGATAGCCTTGCCGCAGGAGGATGCTCTTTACAGATAGCGTGGAGCGGGAAAGTGCGAAAAGATAGTTTTTGCATAGGTATATTTTTATAGATAGAATGTTAGAAAGCAGCAATTTAAACAAATTGCTGCTTTCTTTATTTGCAACAAAAACAAGGATACGAAAATAGAAAAAGTTGGAAAATTTATAGGTAGAAAAAAAGAGGCCAGAATAGAGCACTATGTAAAATGTTTTAGAGATTTTTTGGGGAATATAGAAAGAAACTGTACGGATTGCCCTAAAATAATGATAATATTTGAGGCAGTCTGTATATAGTATCGTCAAAAAAACGAAAAAACACAAGAATTAGATGATTTGATTGTGCAAAAAAACAATGATATGATGTAGACAATTTCAGCCGGTTCGAAAAAAAATTAGGAAGAGAGGCGTAAGTTATGCGAGAAAATTTTGATGTGGTAGTTATCGGCGGCGGAACCACAGGAACAGGCGTTATACGTGACCTGGTACTGCGTGGTTTTACAAACTCCCTGCTTCTGGAGAGGGATGACCTGGCTGCCGGAACTTCAGGCGGATGTCATTCTGCGCTGCATGGAGGTTCCCGTTACGTGGTGTCTGATATTCAGACGGCAAGAGAATGTCTGCAGGAAAATCAAGTATACCGCAAGATCGTGCCCCAGGTAGTGGATCCGACAGATGCCATCTGGGTGGCAAAAACAGATGAGCAGATGGAATTTGCACAAAAATGGATGAAAAATGCAGATGATATCGGACTTCCCTATGAAGTTATTTCTGTAGAAGAGGCAATCAGTGAGGAACCCCTTTTGACAAAGGATATCCGGTTCGCGCTCCGTACGATCGACACAGGATTTGATCCATTTAGATTGTGTATCGCGCAGGCATATGACGCAAAGAAAAAAGGCGCGCAGATCCGTACACATCATGAAGTGATCGGGGCGCTGATGGAAGAAAATCGGGTCGTAGGGTTACGAGTATTAGATAAAACAGAAAACAGGATTTATGAAGTGTATGCAAAATTAGTTATTAATGCGGCGGGACCATGGTGTTCACAGATCACAGAGATGGCAGGTTTTGCTATACCGATGAAACCAAATAAAGGTTCTACCGGAATCTATAGTATGCGTCCGACTAAGACATTGATCGGAATCTTACGTACTCCGGCGGATGGCGACGGCTTGGTGAGTCAGGGCTTCCAGAATACGGCGCTTCTTGGAACTTCTTCTGTAGACGTAGAGGATCCGGATGATGCAGATCCAGGAATGGACGAAATCAAGATTATGGAAGATTCCGTAGCAGAGATCATTCCAGAACTGAGGGAAGCAAGAATGCTCAGACTCTGTACCGGTGTACGTCCGCTCTACACGACAGGCGAGGAGACAGGAAGAAATATCAGCCGTGGAATGTTCCTTCTGGACCATGAAGAAATGGAAGGTATATCCGGTATGATCACCATTACCGGAGGAAAATATGCGACAGCCCGTCTGATGGCAGAAGTTGCGGTCGATATGGCCTGTGAAAAACTGGTAGGCAAAGTACTGCCATGTACGTCGGATAAAGAATTGATCTATGGCGCTACAACGAAAGAAGAAGCAGAAAAAGAAGCCCAGGAGATCCATGAGAAATATCATATCTCCCGGTATGCGGCACATAAATTTACCGCACGTTATGGTGAATTTGCAAAAGCTATTTTAGAGAAATATCCGGAACAGGCATATGTGATCGACGATGCAGTACAGATGATCGGCTCTGAAGTATGTTATTCCTTCCAAGAAGAAGACGTGGAGAATTTCAAAGATCTGCGCCGCCGGACTCGGATCGGAATGGGGCAGGAACAAGGAACATTTTCTATTTATAAAGCAGGCGGTATCGCACAGCAGGCACTCGATATGACACCGGCTCAGGCAGAAGAATGTGTGCTTGGTTATGTACAGGAAAGATGGAAAGGAATCTATTTTGCGGCACAGTATGGAGACCAGCTTCCACTGTCAGAACTGATGCAGGAAATGTATGTAGGCTTAGGCAGTTATGACGTATTAAGTTTAGAATAAGGAGGGCAAATCATGAATACGAATAAGACTGATGTGCTTGTGATCGGCGGGGGAACTGCAGCCTGCGTTGCTGCAGATGCAGCTTTACAGGCCGGAAAACATGTGACGATGGTTTTCCCAAACGGAGGAAGCAGTGAGATTTCTGCCGGAGCTATAGATATTATGGGCGTAATACCAGGAGAGACTCCTTCCATCTGCCCGTCATATAAAGAAGGGATCAAAAAGCTTCTTGAAAAATATCCGGATCATGTATATGCCAAATGTAAAGAGGAATTAGACGCAGGGACAGAAGCACTGCTTTCTCTTGCGCAGGCAGGCGGCTATACATTGAAAGGGTTCGATGGAAAAAATGCCTGGATACCAAATATGATGGGAACATTTTCCGTCAATGCGTATGTTCCTTCGATGGCGTATGATGGGGCAGTTGTTCCCGGAAAACAGGATAGGATCCTGGTCGTAGGCGTGAAAGGAAATGTAGCGTTTAACGCGCAGGCAGCGGCAATGTCTTACCAGCAGTATCAGAAGAAATTAGGCGGAAAAGCAACCTATTTTTCCACAGAGATCCAGATCAAAGGCTGGGGAGACAGAAGAAAAATAAGTGATGGGGAACTGGCGGATTATCTGGATACAGAAGCAGGAAAGGAAGAGTTGGTTTCTTTGATCAAAACCTTCTGTATGAACAATAGATACGCTTTTGATACTATCTTGTTCCCACCTGTATTGGGATATCTCCATTATAATGAGATTTTGGCAGATTTAAAGGCAGCGTGTGGCTGCAAAATCGCAGAGGTAGCTGCTCTTGGAAATTCTGTTGTCGGTTATCGCTTTACACGTGCCTTGTATAGAGGATTGGAACAAAAAGGTGCAAAACTGCTGCGTGGTTCCTTTGTAAAGAAAATAGAGGCGGCAGATGACAAAGTAAAAGTAGAGTATGTAAGTGGATTGACAGATCAGTATCATCCCGGTCATACAGAGATAGCAGAAGTTCCTGCTGTAGTCCTGGCAACCGGCGGTTTCGTGGGCGGCGGGATCAAAGCGAGACATACAGAGGTGTGGGTAGAACTTCTGGAGCAGCATTTGGGAAAAGTAACGACAGAGCAGCTGGACAGAGATGCCCTACATCCTGCCGGACAGGAGTTCATGCGAATGGGCGTACAGGTAAAAGAGGATATGTCTGTATGTGATACAAAATATAATGGACGCGTTTTTGCATGCGGAGATGTTCTTGGAGGACAAAATTTCGCAAGTGAGAGAAGCGGAGCCGGAATCGCTGCCGCATCGGCTTATCTGGCTGGTAAAAACGCGGCTGCAAAAATATAAAGAAATGGGGGAAAGGCAATGGCAACACAAGAATTTTCGAAATTGTATTACAGAACATCTAACTGTCTGACAAGTGATATTATTGCGGATTTTGCCCCGGTCAGCCGTGTGCTGGGTGTAGATACTTCCACCGGTATGGGGGCAGTATTCACAGCCATGGGTACCCGTTTTGACATGCAGTATGTGGCGAAAGAAGCATTTATGGCGACAGACAGCTATGAATCCGATACAAGGAGTATTGACGATACGCCAGTGGCAGAAGTGATGCGTTATGTCCGCAGTGAGATCATTGCGGGAGATAAGGTTCCAGAGAAATATAAGGCATTTGTGGATAAAGTTTTGCAGGGGGAGTGTGTATACGCACAGTATAAAGAATACAGAGCAGGAGCAGAAGAAGCGGAGGTGCTTTTCCTGATCAGTCCGGCTTCTTTTCATGCAGAGCAGACAGCCGCACAGTTTGCCGCAGTTTGTGAAAAGATAGGGAAGTGTGCATATTGCACCAATGAATATAAAGATTGTGGATATCTTCTATTGACATTGGCACAGACAGAGGAGGCCAATAACTATGCAGAAAGCATAAAAGAAAAATTGACAAAATATACCTGTATCGTAACAGATGACAGTTTTGTATTGGATGCACTTCTGATTCAATTCCCGGAACTGTCAGATAAAATAAAATTTATAGATACATTTTTGGCAGAAAACGGAATCCAGGCACCCGGTACAGATAAAGTGGTCCTTCATGAAAGCGGGATCATACAAAGACTGTATCCTACAAGAAAGGTGGAGTATCAGACTCTGTTTCCAAACGCAGAGGTGATCTTACCAAAGAGAAGCGGCTATGATGTGACAGACTCTTCTCTTGCCGGAGGGCTGGGACTTGCAGAACCAGAAAATCTTCCGGTGATCGCAGGACGCAGGATGATGGATTTAAGCGAACCTGCGCATGATGTGATCGTGACGCCGTGTGCATGTGAGGCGGCAGGCCTAAACTGTGCGGAAAAGGAAAAGGTTTTGACGCTTCTAGAGTATATCAGCCAATAGAGTTGAGAACATAAGAACGCATATATGTAACGGGACAGCAAAAATATTTCATAAAATAAGGAGGACAACAAAATGAAATATGATGAGAACATTTTTAAATTACCAGAGTCGATCGATAAAGAAAAGTACATCATCTGCACATACTTCTGTCAGGGATATACCTCCGATCTGTTGAATCTGGTAGGTTCTATGGCTATCGAGCAGACGACAGGAACATGGGCACCGGTGCCTCTTGAGACACCGGAAGTCAGAAGACGTCACGGCGGAAAAGTCATTGCGGTACACGAGATCCCTTGTTACGAATTTGGTATGCCGGAAGCAGAAGGGAAAGAACGTATGGCAGTTTTCCAGATTGCATTCCCATTTGAAAATATGGGGGCTAATCTTCCACAGGTGCTGACATCTGTGATCGGAAACATTTCAATGTCTGGAAAATTAAAACTGATCGATATTGACTTCCCGAAGGTATTTACCGACGGTTTCAAAGGCCCAAGATTTGGGGTAGATGGGTTGAGAGAGATCACAGGGGTACCGAAACGGCCATTTATCGTCAGCATGATCAAACCGTGTACAGGTGCAACGCCAGAAAACGCAGGGAAACTGATCCGTGAACTGGCTATGGCAGGAATCGACTGGATCAAAGATGACGAGCTGTTCAGTGATACGGATTACTGCACGGTAGAGGCAAGAGCAAAGATTGCCGTAGATATTTTGAAAGATGTATATGAAAAGACAGGAAAACGTGTACTGTATTCTCCAAATATTACAGACAGACCGGACAGAATGCTGGATAAGGCAAAAATGTGTAAAGAACTTGGAATCCCGGCTCTGATGATCAATACATTGACGGTGGGATGGCCGGCAATGCAGATGGTTGCGGAAAATGACGAAGTGGGACTGCCGATCCTGGCACATCCGGCATTTGCGGGAGCAATGTACGAATCTCACTATTCAGGGATTTCCAGTCATCTTGTACTTGGTAAATTTATGCGTATGAGCGGCGCGGATATCGTGATCTATCCGTGTGCATACGGAAAAGTGAATATCCAGAGAGAAAGATACATACGTATCGCACAGTCTCTGCTGACGGATTTCCGTGGTATGAAACGTACCTTCCCGGGACCGGCAGCAGGCGTATATCAAGGTCTGATTCCGAATGTGGCAAATGATCTTGGTATGGACTTTTCTATTTCTGCAGGCGCTGCTATGCATGCACATCCAATGGGCGCGGCAGCGGGAGTAGAAAGTTTGATCAAAGCGGCAGATGCGACAGCAGAGGGAATCCCACTTGAGGAGGCTGCAAAAGACTGCGAGTCACTGAAAGTGGCGCTTGATCTTTGGGGAATCGGCGTACATCAGGATTTATTTGATTTAAAGAAGTAGGATAGTATGAAAAGAAAAACGGTGGATTTACATATACACAGCGAATATTCCAGTGATGGAACATTTAGTGTACAGAAGCTTTTTGAACAGGCGCAAGAACATGGGATGGAAGCAATCGTGATCGCAGATCAT
The DNA here is from genome assembly GCF_037890075.1 of Mediterraneibacter sp. ICN-202921. Lineage (NCBI taxonomy): Bacteria > Bacillati > Bacillota > Clostridia > Lachnospirales > Lachnospiraceae > Mediterraneibacter > Mediterraneibacter sp. ICN-202921. The sequence continues at coordinate 45,481 of NZ_JBBKBE010000017.1, forward strand.
GATACCTGTGAGGCGGCCCATGAAGCAAAAGAGCAGGTAAGGCGTACCGGGATCTTGACGATCCCGGCGCTGGAACTCTCCTGTATTGATGAAAATAGGATGGTACATATTTTAGGATATGGGATTGAGACAGAAAAAGAGCATAGCCTTTCCCGACTGATCGAGAAGATACAAAAGTCCCGGATCGATATCCTTCCAAAGATTAAACGAAATCTGGAGGAGGAAGGGTTTTATGTAGACATGACACAGGTTGAAAAATTGGCATATCCGCATCCACCGGTGATCACTAATTTTGCAAATGCCATATTGCAGGATCCGCGTAACGACGGGGATCCAAGATTATCCGTATACAGACCGGGCGGGAGTAAGGCAGACAAACCTTATATCCGTTTTATCAAAGACTATCTGGTTGCAGGAAGAAAATGTTATGTTCCGGAATATATCGTGGATATTTACACAGGGATACGAGCGATCCGGGAAGCGGGAGGTATTCCAGTACTTGCCCATCCGGGAGAATGGTTTACAAAAAAAGATGAATGCAAGCTGCAGGCAATGACAGATTGCGGACTGCAGGGAATGGAAGTATATACGCCGTATCATTCTGAAGAACAGGAAGAATATTTTAGACAGATTGCAGTAAAATACAGGTTATTCCAGACCGCGGGTTCTGATTATCATGACGAACAAAAGAAACCAGGTCATAAGATGGGTATGATCAAGGCAGCAGATATGGAGATGTTTCGACGTCTGCAACAGAGGATAGAAAAAGCCCATGGGGAAAAAGAAGGCATGCAACAAGGCAGACCCCACTATAAATTGTTAGCTGTAGATGTGGATGGAACATTGCTGGATGAGGAACATAGAATATCTGAAAAGAATATAGAGGCGATCAGAAAAATACAGGATGATGGCGTAAAAGTGATCTTGTTTTCTGGAAGAGGATACGAAGCGCTGAAAGAAATATTGGCAAAACTCGCACTAAAAGATGTGGTGGCCACACAGAATGGCAGTGTGATCTTAGACTGTACAGGACAAAAAAGATTGAGAGAAGAACTGATCAGCGAAGCAGACTGCAGAGAAATTTTAGCATACTGTAAAATACACGGCTTTGAACCGCTGCTTTATCAAAAAGGTAATGTTTATTCGAAGCTTAAGAGTAAGTATTTGCAGATATTTGAAAAATGCATGGATCAAAAAGTCATCTATACAGAGGATATAGAAGTTTGTTACAGAGGAGAACCTTTAGGGAAGATTTTAGTATTGGATGAACCGGAGCGGATCCGTTCTATAAAAATGTGGATCGATACACATTTTCAAGGCAGAGTGAGCGCCCAGCTAGCCTATGATTTTTCTCTTGAGATCGGAGGCAGTGATAAAGGCAGTGCGTTGAGATGGATTGCTAAGTATTATGAAATATCCCCAGATGAGATCATAGCAATCGGAGACGGAGAAAATGACAAGCATATGCTGCAATATGCAGGTTTGGGCGTTGCTATGGGAAATGCTATGGAAAGTGTGAAAAATTGCGCGGATAAGATTACGTTGTCAAACAAGGAAAGCGGAGTGGCATTTGCCATTGAAACATTTATGTAAATGAACAGCGAGGAAAAATGAACGCTGATAAAAAATGAGGTGGTGAAATGGTTTACGAAGGAACAGCCGTTTCTGACGGAGCAGCGATCGGGAATGTGTTCCAATACAGACCTTGCGGACGGAGCGTGGAAGAATCGTTCATAGAAGCGGGAAAGGTCGAAGAAAGCATCCAGGCCTATCGTGAAGTATTAAAGAAAGCAGAGGCAGAGCTGCAGATACTGGCAGAAGATAAGGAATTAGAAGAAGAACAAAGAAAGATCTTTCAGGCCCACATAGACATCGTGCAGGATGAGGCGATGGGAGAGGAGATTGAAGAAGAAATAAGGGAAAATCTTTTTTCACCGGAGTATGCGGTCCAGACAGTCTATGCCAGATATATCGCAGTTATTTCTAAAGCAAAAGATGCGCTGATCCGGGAACGTGCGGCGGATCTAAAAGATGTAAGTCTGCGGATGATCCGTTTGCTGTCAGGAAAAGAAGAAAATGGATTGGCCTCTCTTCCGGGAGATGTGATCTTGATCGCTCATGACTTGCTTCCTTCCGATACGGCGGCGATGCAAAAAGAGCATGTACTTGCCATTGTAACAGAAATAGGGGGCTATACCTCTCATATGGCGATCCTTGCGAGAAATTATGGGATACCGGCAGTATTAGGAGTGCCGGATATTCTCATACATACAGAAAATGGCGAGAAGATCGCCGTGGACGCGCATGCAGGGAAAGTGCTGACAAATCTGACGCAGGCCCAGGAGAAGCAGTACCAGGTGATGCGGGATGAATATCTAAAAAAGAAAAATGATATGAAGCAGTATATAGGTGTTGAACCGGTGACTGCAGACGGAACAAAGATAGAAGTATGTTTAAACATAGGATCCGCAGACAAAAATGAACTGGAATTAGAGAAGTATACAGACGGTGTAGGGTTATTCCGCACGGAATTTTTGTATATGAGTAAGAAGAAACTGCCGACAGAAGAAGAGCAATTTGTAGTGTATAAAAAAGTGGCAGAAGTATTTGGGGAAAGACCGGTAATTATCCGTACATTGGATATTGGCGGAGATAAAAAGCTAGACTATCTGGAACTGCCGCAGGAAGACAATCCGTTCTTAGGTTTGCGCGCACTGCGTCTTTGCTTCGAGATGAAACCAATCTTTAAGACACAGCTTCGGGCAATCTTGCGGGCAGGATATTATGGAAATATATGGATCATGTTCCCGATGGTAGGCAGTATAGGCGATATCCGTTTTGCCAAGGAGATCGTACAGGAAGTGCGTGCTGAATTGGAAGAGGAGAAGATTCCTTACGGGAGACATGTAAAGGTAGGGATCATGGTGGAGATTCCATCGATTGCACTAATGGCGGATATTGCGGCTTCTGAAGTGGATTTCGCAAGTATCGGGACGAATGACCTATGTCAGTATCTAATGGCGGTGGATCGCTTGAATCCCAGTGTGGCAAAATATTATCAAAGTTTCCACCCGGCCATGTTCAGATTGATCAAACAGATCGTAGAAGCATTTACCAGACAAGGAAAACCGGTAAGTGTGTGCGGGGAGATGGGAGGAAATCCACAGGCTGTAGCCCTTCTTGCAGGATTAGGTATTCGGAAATTCAGTATGAACGCATCTTCCATAGCTTCGGTCAAGAAGATGATTTCGCAATTGAATATCTGTAAAGCGCAGAGGATGTCGCGGACAGTATTGGAATTATCTACAGCTGTGCAGGTGGAAAATTATCTGAACAGTGAGTTTTTAGAGTAAGGCATGAAAAGGAGCAAAGACCATGTATGCAAAACAAGTAAAGATTGAAAACGAGACAGGGCTGCATGCCCGCCCGGCTTCAGATTTCGTAAATCTGGCAAAGAATTATGCAAGTAAGATCACGATCCAGAATATGGATGAAGAAGACAGCTGTAAAGCAAACGCAAAGTCTATTGTTATGCTGATCGCCCAGGGATTGTGCAAAGGGACGACAGTAGAGATCAGCGCCGAGGGAGAAGATGAACAGGCGGCAGTGGAAGACCTGGTAGCTTTGATCAAAACAAAATTTGGAGAAGAGTAAAGGAGGAAGCGATGGAAACGATAGGTCTATATACGAATCAGACATTGCTGCTGACCGGAGCAGAGGCGAAAAACGAAGAAGAGATCATTCGTCTGCTTGCCGGTAAGGCACTGGAACAAGGATTGATCGAACCGGAATTTATTACCGCAGTTTTGGCAAGAGAGAAAGAATACCCAACAGGACTTCCTACCGCTGTTCCTATTGCGATTCCGCATATTCATGATGGATGCCTGAAATCTTTCTTTTCTATGGCTGTTTTAAAAGAACCTGTATCTTTTAAGTGTATGGGAGATCCAGATGAGACAGTGGATGCACCGCTTGTATTTTTATTTGGCATCACAGATCCAAGTTACCAGACAGCTGTGCTGAAAAAGTTCAGTACAATCTTCCAAGATGAAGAAGTACTCCAAAGGCTAAAAGATATGATAGACCCTGAAGAATTGATGCACCAGATGAAAGGATTGCTGGATACGTACCTGGTGACAGAATAAAAGAAAATAAAAAATAGGAGGAAACGATACATGAAAACAAAAATCAAAATGGCTGTAGCATGCGGAGGCGGGATTTTTACAACAACAGTCGTGACAGACAAGATCAAAGAAATTTTGAAAAAAGAGAAAATTGCATTTTCTATTACGCCGCATAAGATTACAGAAGTACCAAATTTGGAAGGATATGATCTGATTGTTGTTACAGGTAAGACAAATGCGCAGAACAAGGCAGGCGCTCCGGTTATGTTAGGACTTCCATTATTTACAGGCGTAGGAGCAGATCAGTTTACGGAAGAGTTGTTGGCAGAGATCAGAAGAATCATGGCAGAGTAAAGATACGATCAGAAAAAATAGTTGAGAGAAATGAGAAGGAGGTAACAACATATGCAAATATTAATAGATTTGGGAAATACCCTCAATAATGTGATGGGGATTTTTGGCAGTACGATCATCGTGCCGATCATTATTTTTATCATCAGTATGTGTATGCGGGTGGGCGTGAAAAAATCCTTCCAAGGTGCGATCTATATGGCGGTTGGCCTGACGTTGTTTAATGCAGTTTTAGGAGTGCTCATGACTGCGATCACACCTTATGTAACAGCAATGGCCGATACGGTTGGTATTTCTCTGCCTTATATTGATATCGGATGGCAGGGCGCATCTGTCGTTGTATATTCGAATACATTAGGATATATTTATCTTGTACTTGGTCTGGGATTAAATCTGCTTTTATTCGGTCTGAAGATCGTAGATACTTTCCAGCCAACAGATATATGGAATTATTATCAGTTTGTATTTTGGGCAGTGATCGTGCAGTTTACAACAGGAAGTTTTGCATTGGGTGTTGCAGCTGCGGTTATGTGTAACTTGGTTGTTCTTTTGATCGCAGATATCATCGCACCGTCCCTCCAGGAATTCAACGGATATGACAACTTGACTTTGACAAGTGTTCCACAGGGAGGCGCCCCCTTTGCTATGATCGTAAGATGGATTGTAATGAAATTAAAGATCAAAACAAAACCAGTAAGTGCAGAAAGTCTGCAGGATAAATTTGGATTCTGGGGCGAACCTTTGATCATCGGCCTGATCGTAGGAGTCCTGATCACAGTTTTAGGTTCTTTGACAGGGCTTACAGACATAACGACTTGGTCTGGCATCCTGACAACTGCTATCACTATCGCCGGTGTTATGGTGATCTATCCATCGGTATCCGGTTTGTTTGTAAAAGGGCTCATTCCTTTAAGTCAGTCTATGCAGGCTAGAGCACAGTCAGGAAAATCTAATCGGAAATTCTTCCACGTAGCAATGGATCCGGCAGTTTTCTTTGGAAATGGGGACAACATGGCAGCAGCGTTGATCTTGATTCCAATCGTATTTTTTACATCTTTGATCATGCCGGGAAATGAGATTCTGATGCTGGCAGATATCCCGGCTATGGCATTTATGACGGCAGGTCTGATCTGTGTATTTAGAGGGGATATTTTAATGACCGTCATATCTGGAACAATCTGGTTTAATATTGCCAATGTTTTAAATTCTGACGTATGCGCGGCATTTACCAAAGCAGCTGAATCAGCAGGGGTTGCTTCTCAGATGGACTCTGTGGCAAATGCATTTTCACAAGGACTTGGGATCGCGTCATGGACGGTAGGGACCAATCCGGTATTGTACCTTGTGTATAAAGCTTTTTCCGCAGAAGGAGCTATGCGTATTATAGGAATCGCGCTGGTTGTTGCGGCATATCTCTTGATCTACTTCTCCTTTAGAAGAAATAAGAGAAAATGGTGGATGGCAGCCGGAGCAAGTGAAGAATATCTTCAAGAAAGAGGCTATATTGAATAGACGATAAAGGACAGGCAGAAAGTGTATACTTTCTGCCTGTTTGCAGAGTGTAGGATGTGTATTCTAAAAGTGCGATGATACACAAAAATGCTCTTATTTTCTGTTGGTTTTGTACAGGGAAAATGGTATAATGTTTAATGTATTTTGCATATACCTGAGGAGATAAATGATTCCCCGGATAGGCAGGCATACATTACAGATGCGGCAGTTAGAATATTAAAGGCGGTGTGAAAAATGGCGGACAGATTCTTTCAGGGATATGTGTATCAGTTGCAGAACAGTATCCCAAGAACCTTTGGAGTGATCGACAACAGGGAAATTATTTCATGCAGCAATCAAGAATTGATCGGACAGAAAAATACGTTCAATCTGATGGAAAGGACAAACGAAGAAAAGGAATGTTTTATTGTAGGAAAAAACACCTATCGCATTTTTTATGAGAATAATGTGATAAAATTTGCTGTTTTTGTAGACGGCATAGATCAGAAAGCAGAGGATTACGCTACTATTTTGTCCGTTTGTTTTACCGGGATGAAGTCTTATTTTGAAGAAAAATATAATCAACAGTTATTTTATAAAAATTTGTTTCTGGAAAATATCCTTTCCGAAGATGTAAATGTCCGGGCTAATATGCTTAAGATTCCGCTTTTGAGGCCACGGGTGGTATATCTTCTCCGATTCTGTCATATAGACCCGCAATGGGAATGGAACAGCCTTTTTCAGGATATGGAAGAACAAGGGAAATACGAGGCTTTTGCCATGACAGAAACGGATGTGATCTTGATCGTGGAAGTGCGGGCGAATACTTCTAGAGAAGAACTGGAGAAAATGGGGAAATATTTCCAGGAAAAAGCAGAAGCTCTGTTTGCGTCCACACCGGTGGTGGGAATCGGGAATATCGTGTCGGATATCCGAAAACTAAAAGAATCCTATAAAGAATCTCTGTATGTTTTGGCGCTTTTATATTTGTTTCAGGATGAAACAACAGTTCTGCAGTATAATCATCTGGGGATCAATCGTTTGATCTATCAGCTCCCTTTGCCATTATGCGAACGATATTTAAATGAAGTCTTCATAAAAGGTGGGTTTGACTCTTTGGATGAAGAGACGCTGGATACTGTAAATTGTTTTTTTGAAAATGATCTGAATGTCTCGGAGACGGCAAGGCAGTTGTTTATACATAGAAATACACTGATGTACAGATTGGAAAAAATAAGAAAATTGACGGGACTTGACATACGGGTGTTTGATGAGGCGATCATATTTAAGCTGGCAATGGTGATACACAGACATGTGAAACATAAAGAATGATTTTTGACATTTTTTACAGAGTGTGCTAGAATAAAAACGCTTACAAGGTGTGAATGACTGAGAATGCATTTACACCTTTTTTTCTGCGGTGAAAAGGATAAATGGGTAAGAAAGTATAGAGATACAGAAAGGAGCTTTGTTTTGCTTACAATCAGTAATTATGTGAAGCCAAAGACCCTGGAGGAGGCATATGAGCTGAATCAGGCGAGAAACAGCCGTGTAATGGGCGGGATGATGTGGATGCGTCTGGGAAACGCGAAGGTTAAGACGATCATAGACTTATCCGGACTTGGACTGGACAAAATAGAGGAAACGGATCATGTTTTTAGGATCGGAGCCATGTGTACGCTGCGTCAGTTAGAAGAATGTGAAGGATTAAAGGAAATGTACGGGGACGGAATCGCCGAATCTGTCCGTCATATCGTTGGCGTGCAGTTTAGAAATCAGGCCACGGTGGGAGGCAGTATTTATGGCAGATACGGTTTTTCGGACGTGTTGACCGCACTGCTTGCGTTAGATACTTTTGTAGAACTATATGACGGTGGGACGATCCGCCTTTCCGAATTTGTAAACAGGAAAAAAGATAAGGATATTCTTATTTCCGTTATCATTCGGAAAAGTAAGAGGAAATTTCATTATGAGTCGGTCAGGCAGACAAAAACAGATTTTCCTGTATTGGCATGCGCGGTGGTAACAGGAATCGTAAATGGACAGGAATCCTGGTATTTTTCGGTGGGAGCAAGGCCGATGAAAGCAGCTCTGATCGAGAAGCAGTGGGAAGTACCGAAGGATGCGGATAAAGAAACTCTTGCACACTTTGCCAGAGAAGCTGCCACATGTTTTGTATATGGTTCTAATATGCGTGGAAGCGCTGCTTATCGCGAACATCTCGCGGAAGTGTTGATATGTCGCGCGATGCGGGCGATTTTAGCGGAGGAGTAGAGGATGGAAGTACAATTTATATTAAATGGAAAACAAGTGTCTGTGGAGGCAGATGGGGATACGATCCTTTTGGATGTATTAAGAAATCTGGGATGCCGGAGTGTAAAATGCGGATGCGAGACAACGAATTGCGGCCTGTGTACTGTATGGGTGGACGGAAAGTCCAGGCTTTCCTGTTCTATTCTGGCAGCGGCAGCAGATGGACATGAGATCACGACATTAGAAGGTGTAGAAAAAGAAGCGGAAGAGTTTGGGACATTTCTGGCAAATGAAGGGGCAGAACAATGCGGCTTTTGTTCACCGGGCTTTATCATGAATGTACTTGCGATGTTTCGGGAATTGAACAATCCTTCTATAGAAGAGATTAAGGAATATCTTTCTGGTAATCTGTGCAGGTGCACCGGTTATATGGGACAGCTGCGGGCAATCCAGAAATATATGGAACATAAGAGAAAGGCAGAGGAGGTGAGTGCATGAGAGCGGTAAATCAGCCGATACCAAAAGTGGATCATAAAGCGCTCGTGACAGGCAAGGCAGTCTACACAAACGATTTGGCTCCCGCAGATTGTCTGATAGTAAAAATTGTCAGAAGTCCGCACGCACATGCGCTTATCAAAGAAATCGATACAGCGCGCGCATTGATAGTGCCGGGGATTGAGTGTGTCTTAACATATAAAGATTGCCCGGATAAGCGATTTACAATGGCAGGACAGACCTATCCGGAGCCAAGTCCGTATGACAGATTGATCTTAGATGAGCGGGTACGGTTCGTAGGAGATGCGGTAGCGATCGTGGCAGGCAACAGTGAAGAAGCAGTCCTAAAAGCGATGAAGCTGATAAAAGTCAAATATGAGGTGCTGGAACCGGTGCTGGATTTCAGAAAGGCAAAAGACAATCCGATCCTGGTACATCCAGAAGACAACTGGAAAAGTCTGTGTCCGGTCGGAGCGGATAATCAAAGGAATCTTTGCGCGCATGAAGTCAGTGAAGATGGAGACATCGAAGCAGTTCTGCAATCTTGTGATCATGTGGTAGACAGGGTCTATCACACAAAGGCGAACCAGCAGGCGATGATGGAGACATTTCGGACATATACGTATATGGATACCTATGGGAGATTGAATATTGTTTCCTCCACACAGGTGCCTTTCCATATCCGCAGGATTTTGGCCAATGCACTGGATATACCGAAATCTAAAGTTCGTGTGATAAAACCTCGTATCGGCGGTGGTTTTGGCGCAAAGCAGACATCGGTATCAGAAGTATATCCGGCTCTTGTGACATGGAAGACAGGAAAGCCGGCGAAGATCGTCTATACGAGAGAAGAGTCACTGACCGCTTCCTCTCCGCGTCACGAAATGGAAATGCATGTCCGCCTGGGAGCGGATAAGGATGGAACGATAAGGGGAATCGATCTGTATACGTTGTCTAATACCGGAGCTTTTGGAGAACATGGACCGACAACAGTTGGTCTGTCGGGACATAAATCAATCCCTTTATATGGAAAAGCGGAAGCGTTTCGTTTTACTTATGATGTAGTCTATACGAACGTCATGTCTGCCGGAGCATATCGAGGTTATGGTGCCACACAGGGGATTTTCGCGGTAGAATCGGCGGTCAATGAGATGGCAGATATACTGGGAATGGATCCGACAGTGCTCAGAGAAAAGAATATGGTGCGCGAAGGACAGACAATGCCGGCGTATTATGGAGAGCCGGCAAATAGCTGCGCACTGGACAGGTGCATGGAGCGTGCGAAGAAAATGATCGGCTGGGACGAAAAATATCCGTGCCGAGATATGGGCAACGGGAAAGTACGGGGTGTTGGTGTGGCTATGGCCATGCAGGGTTCCGGAATCTCCGCTGTGGATACGGCGTCTGTGGCGATCAAGGTGAATGATGATGGTTTTTACAGCCTTCTGATCGGAGCGACGGATATGGGAACCGGGTGTGATACGATCCTGGCGCAGATGGCAGCAGAATGTCTGGGGTGTGAAATGAAGGATATCGTGGTGCATGGCGTAGATACGGATTCTTCTCCTTATGACTGCGGTTCGTATGCGTCTAGTACGACGTATGTGACAGGGATGGCTGTGGTAAAGACTTGCGAGGCGCTGATTGAAAAGATATGTGCTCGTGGGGCGCAATATCTGAGCTGTAATATAGAGGATACAGAATTTGACGGCCAGTGCGTAAGAAATCTGAAAACAGGGGAAACGATCGCGCGCGCGGAGATAGGTAATCAAGTCATGTGTAACAATGGAGAAGCATTGTCGGCGAGTGAGGCATTTTCCTCTCCTATCTCTCCGCCGCCTTTTATGGTGGGGATGGCAGAAGTCGAGATTGATAAGGAGACCGGGAAAGTGGAGCCAATCGACTATGTGGCAGTGGTAGACTGCGGAACTGTGATCAATCCGAATCTGGCGCGTGTCCAGGTAGAGGGTGGAATCGCGCAAGGGATCGGAATGGCGTTGTACGAGGATATCGTTTATAATAAAAAAGGAAAAAATTATAGCAATTCCTTTATGCAGTATAAGATTCCAAGTCGGCTGGACGTGGGTGATATCCGTGTAGAGTTTGAGAGTAGTTATGAGCCGACAGGGCCATTTGGAGCAAAGTCTATCGGTGAGATCGTGATCAATACGCCGTCGCCTGCAATCTCCAACGCGATCCAAAATGCCGTCGGTGTGATCGAACGAGAGCTGCCTATTACGGCAGAGAAAGTATACTGGAAGATGCAGGAGTAATAAGAGTCTTATGAAGATTGTACAGCTGCAGATGCGTGTCTATGAAGAAAAAGAAAAGAATCTTGCTCAGCTGGGAGAATATTTGAAGAGGACAGCACATGAGCAGGCGGACATAGTGACTGTGGGAGAAATGTTCACGTGTCCCTATCAGACGGAAAAATTTCCGCTGTATGCAGAAAGAGAAGGCGAAAAGAGCTGGAAAATATGCAGTGAACTGGCGCGTATGTATGGGGTGTATCTCTGTGCTGGTTCGATGCCGGAGGTGGATGAGAACGGCAAAATATATAATACGGCGTATGTGTTTGACAGAAAAGGGGAACAGATCGCAAAACACCGCAAAGCGCATCTTTTTGATATAGATATAGAAAATGGACAATATTTTAAAGAGTCAGAGACATTGACAGCCGGAGATTCCAGCACGGTCTTTGAGACAGAATTTGGAAAAATGGGCGTGTGTATCTGTTTTGATCTTCGTTTTCCTGAACTGAGCAGAATGATGGTAGAACAGGGAGCCAAGATGATCCTTGTCCCGGCAGCTTTTAATATGACGACAGGTCCTGCACATTGGGAGATTCTGTTTCGCAGCAGGGCATTGGATAATCAATGTTTTGTAGCTGGCACATCGAGCGCCAGAGATAGAGAGGCAGGATATGTGGCTTGGGGGCACAGTCTTTTGGTTTCCCCATGGGGAGATATTATAGAAGAGATGGAGGAAAAAGAAGGATACATCAGCAATGAAATTAATCTGGACTATGTAGAAAAGATCCGTAAGGAACTGCCTCTTTTAAAAGCACGGCGTCAGGACATATACAGCGGAGAAGTGTAGTTGGAATATTGTCAAATTTCCTAATAGCCATAGAGTCTGCAATATGTTAGAATATATGCAGGGGATAAATGAGATTGTTTTGCATACAGCAGAGGTGTAGTATGATAGAAAAAGAAGATGTAAAATTGTTAAGAGAATTAATGGCAGATGTGATCCGGGAACAAGTGCCGCAGATCATCCAGGAGCAGGTGCCGCAGATCATTCAGGAGCAGGTGCCAAGGATGATTGATGAAAGGCTTGCTAAAACAGAAGATTTCCTTCTTGATGAGATCGGACGGACGCAGACATATCTGGAAAGGAAGATCGACAGGATCGCGGCAGATGTAGAAGAGCTGAAAGCTGTGTACAGAATTAACCGTTTGGAAAGTGATACAGTGAATCTGCTTATGAGAAATGTAAGAGAGTTAGACAGAAGAGTTTCCGCCGTAGAAAGTAAAATGGCATTGTAAAAATATGTAGATTCTTTGAATCAATAAAAGTGCAGATTGGAAAGTTATTATTTAAGGGCAGGCTGTTAAAAGTCTGCCCGTTTTGTTTGGGAAAAATCAGAAATACAAGTTAAGATTTCTGACTGATGTAACGATAGACAGTGGATTCGGATAACTTTAACTGGCGTGCTATTTCAGAAATGGCGCCTTTCATGCGCGGAATCCCCTGGTCTGCGAGAAGCCATACAATCTCCATTTTTTCTTTGCGTGTCATTCTATCCGGCGGAATATGAGAATCTGCAATTGTTTTGGCAATGATGGATTCCGCAAAGGAAACAATGGGAACATCCAGATTTTCTTCTACGGACGGCGTTATACTTGAGGCATCCTCCATTGTGAATACGGCGCCTCCTATATGCAGTGTCTCAATAAACTGCTGCGTTGATTTTATGAAGCTGTGTATAGCAGAGGTATTTGTGTTCAGACAGAGCATACCTATCAATTTCCCGTGATTCTTTATATAAAAAGTAGAGGCGATAAATTCTTTGCCTTTGGCTTTCGCCTTATAGTTGACAAGATAATCTTTTGTTTCATACTCTCTATTATTCTTTACCTGAAAAGCGAAATCTGTCAAAGAACTGCCAATCGTTCTACCGGAATGAAAACCATGTTCGATAGCCACGATAGAGTGTTCAGGACAAGATACATCGTGTAATACGACTTCTGTATTCTCTCCTAATACTTCTCCAAGAAAATATACAAATGGAATAAAGAGAGATAAAACCTCTTGGTCAGTCATTTTGCGTAATCCTTCCTTTTACTTATTTATTTTTATTATACATTTTTCACAAAAATAAGTCAATGAAATTGACGTATTAGTAAAAAATTATTTTTTTAATAAAAATTTATTGCTAAAACGAAAGGCGAGGTGTAAAGTAAGAACAGATAGTAAAGGAGATGAGGAGGTGAATGAAATGAAAGAAAAAATTGAGTCAAAAAAAGCGCCTGCTGCAATCGGACCCTATTCGCAGGCAGTGATGGACGGAGGAGTTATATTTGTTTCCGGTCAGCTACCGATCGACCGTGAAACAGGAATTTTTCCATCAGAGGAAGTTGCTGCCCAGACAAGGAGGTCACTAGAAAATATAAGAATGATATTACAGGAAGCGGGATATGGAATGGATCGGATACTGAAAACTACTGTATATCTGCAGGATATGGAAGATTTTACAGAGATGAATGAGGTGTATCAAGAATTTTTTACAGAACCTTATCCGGCTCGTGCGGCGTTTCAGGTTGCAAAATTACCGAAAGGAGCAAAAGTAGAGATTGAAGCGGTAGCAAAATAATATTTGTGGTACAACGAAAATATGCAATAAGGAGAGCGGAGGAAATTTTTTTACATTGTATGGGAGATAAAGTCTCCAGATATCTGACGCTGAAGAGAGGAGAAGTGCTTATATGGAAGAAAATAAGAAATTAGAATTTCGAGGCGGAAGTTTTATGGCCTTGATTCCATTTGCCATTTTTATTATCATTACAATTGCTTTGTCATTTTTTAATGCGGCTGATCAAAATATGATGATAGGCGCGGGCGTAATAGGTTTGCTGGTTGGCATGTTTTTTGCTAAAAATTTAGGCGAATATTGGGACGTTGTATTGGAAGGGCTTGGCTCTAAAGTTGCTATGACAGCAGTTATGTTATGGCTGGTCGTAGGTATCTATGGAAATATCCTGAACCGAGGACAGATTGTGGAAGGTCTAGTATGGCTAAGCGTGAAGATCAATGTAAGCGGCGCAGCCTTTACGGTAGCGGCATTTATCTTTGCGGCAGTATTTGCTATGGCTACAGGCTCTGGGTTTGGCACTATTTCCACGATGAGCTTTATTTTGTATCCGGCAGGTATTTTGTTAGGTTCTAATCCGGCGGTTTTGGCAGGCGCGATTCTTTCAGGAGCGGCAGTTGGAGATAACTTAGCGCCGGTATCTGACACTGCGATCATCGCATCTTCCAGTCAGGAGTATATGCATAAAGATGGAGTGGCGGATATTGGAAGTACTGTACGTACAAGAGCAAAATTCGTACTGATCGCGGGAGTTATCGCAGCTGTTCTGTTCTTTGTATTCGGCGGAGCCGGCGAGGCAACTGATGCGGCAGAGGCAGCGGCACTTCTGAAAGAATATCAGAATCCAAAGGGACTTTTGCTCTTGATTCCGACTATTTTAGTTATTATACTTGCGGTAAAGGGAGTCAATATTTTTGCGGCTCTTGGAACAGGTATTGTTGCTGCCGCTGCGATAGGTATCGCGGCAGGATTATTCCCACTTTCTGCGCTGTTTTCTTTGAAAGATGGAAAAGCAGTAGGTGCGATCCCAGAAGGCGTAGCAGGCATGACAACAGTAAGTATTGTCCTGATACTTGTTGTGGCGATGGGAAATATGCTGGTAAAGAGCGGATGTATGGATACAATCGTAGACTGGATGAATGAAAAAGTGATCAAAACACCGAGAGGCGCTGAAGTGGCGATATGGCTTCTTGCTACTATCTTTGGAATTTTGATCGCAGCAATCAATACCATTGCAAATATCTGTGTTGCACCGTTTGTTAACGCAGTCGGCAAGAAAAACGGGCTGCATCCATACCGGAGAACAGAGATACTGGCGACGACAATCTGTTCTTTCCCATTCTTCCTTCCATTTGGAGGCTGTGTGCTTCTTTTGTTAGGCGGCGTTTCATCTATGATGGATACATATCCATTCCTTCCGGAACTAGGGGCGTCTGATATGATGTTTACTACATTCTATAGTTGGGCAATTTGGATCGTTATGTTCATTGTCTGCATTATAGGATGGGGACGTTCATTTGAAGGTAAGAATGGAGAATATGTATTGGCGAAAGAGCGAAAAGAAGAAAAATAAAAGGAGGAAGTAGATTATGAATGAATTATCACAAATGATCAAGGATGATATGAAGCCGGCACTTGGTGTGACAGAACCGGGCGCTATTGCGTTTGCGGTGGCAAAGGCCAGAAGCTATACAAATGGCAAGATAAAAAGGGTCAACGTGGCGATGAACAGCGGAATGTATAAAAATGCATTTACCTGCGGCATACCAAATAGTAATGAAGTCGGCAATGTCTTTGCGGCAGCACTGGGCGCAGTTGCGGGAAATGCAGATAAAGGACTGGAATCTTTGGCAGATGTGACAGAAGCGGATAATGTAAAAGCGCAGGAAATGATAGATAAAGGAATCGTAACGGTAGAACTGAGTGGAATTACCAGCAGAATTTTTATTGAAGCGTCAGTAGAGACAGAGGAAGCCTGTGCGGTCGTGACGATACGCGATTCTCATACAAATATTACAAAGATCACAGTAAACGGACAAATCGAACTGGAGACGGAGGACGAAAAGAAAACAGAGGAGGAAGAAGGCGAAGAAATCCATTCTATACATAAATATACGCTGCAGCAATTGTGTGATTATGCAACGACAGTAGACATTGAAGAAATACGTTTTATAGAAGAAGCATATAAAGTGAATCTGGATTTGTTCCATGAAGGCCTTTCTAATCCGAGAACTACATTTGCGAGACATTTATTAGAACTAAATAGTGGAAAAGAAGTGTCTGACAACGAGCAGGCTACTGCTTCCCTGATGTGCAATGCGGCAATTGAAGCTAGAGTGATCGGTCTGGATAAGCCAGCTATGAGTATCACCGGATCCGGCGCTCATGGCATTATTGCGACGATGCCTTTATATGCCGCTTATAAAGTAAATGGATATACGGAAGAACAACTTCTTAGAGCCACGGCCTTAAGTTACCTTGTCTGTATGTATATCAAGGAATATTCCGGACGGCTGTCGGCATTTTGTGGTTGTGCCATTGCAGCAGGTTCAGGAATGGCGTGCGCATTGGTATATCTGCGTGGTGGTACAGTAGAGATGATGACCCATACGCTCAATAATATGGCAAGTAGTATAACAGGTATGATATGCGACGGCGGAAATCAGGGATGTACGATGAAAGGAATCGCTGCTGTGGATGCGGCATATAAGTCTGTAGAGTTTGCTATGAAGGGAATCTACATTTCAGACGTACATGGCATTAATGGAAAGACACCGGAAGAAACGATGCGTAACATGGGGCTGATCGCTTCTCCGGGAATGGTCGGCACAGAAAAAACAATCGTGGAGATATTTGAGGATAAGCTGAAAAAATAAATATAAATATAGAAAGAAACAGTGAAAGGACTATGCGGAGAAGTTATATCCAACAGAGGATAGATTTTTCCGCAATAGTTCTTTTTTATGTGCGGGTACTTTTTTTTTGTGAAAGATTGGTGTAAAATGACACAGTAACGAAAAAGTTTGAGGGAGAAGTCAAAATGAAATTTACAAAAATGCAGGGATTGGGAAATGATTATGTATATGTCAATTGCTTTTCAGAGGAAGTGAAAGATCCGTCCGGATTGGCAAAAAAGATCAGTGACCGACATTTTGGAGTGGGGGCGGATGGGCTGATTTTGATCTGTCCTTCTAAGAAAGCGGATTTTGAGATGAAAATGTACAATGCGGACGGTTCCCGGGGTGAGATGTGTGGAAACGGGATCCGTTGTGTCGCAAAATATGTTTATGATTATGGACTGACGGATAAAACACATATTTCGATAGAAACGTTGGCAGGGATCAAATATCTGGATTTGACGGTGGAAGAGAAAAAGGTGGTCCTTGTAAAAGTCGATATGGGAAATCCGATTCTAGAGCCTGCTAAGATACCGGTTAAAGCAGAAGGGGAGAGCGTAATCGATGCACCTATTATCGTGAATGGAGCAGAGTATAAAATGACCTGTATATCTATGGGAAATCCGCACGCTGTAGTTTTCTGGGATGGGGTGGATGATATGGAAATAGAAAAGATCGGTCCTTCTTTTGAAACACACGAGCGATTTCCTAATAGAGTGAACACAGAATTTGTAGAGGTATTGGACAGAAAGACGGTTAAAATGCGTGTTTGGGAGAGGGGCTCAGGGGAAACGCTTGCCTGCGGGACAGGTGCCTGTGCAGTTGCGGTGGCGTGTATATTAAATGGCAGGACAGAGGATATGGTGTGCGTAAAGCTTCTCGGAGGAGATCTGTTGATCCGGTGGGACAGAGAGAAAAATATCGTCTATATGACCGGTCCGGCAGAGGTAGTGTTTGATGGAGAATGGAATGAATAGGGATAGAATATTCAGAAAAATATACATTTTAAAAGTCATTTAAAGAAATTTTAAAAAGTACTTGATTTTTTTAGAGAGTCTGCTATAATAATGTTGTTGCGTCCGACAAGGACAGAAAACAACAGTGTTGCGGATTGGTGTAATGGCAGCACAGCAGACTCTGACTCTGTTAGTAGAGGTTCGAGTCCTCTATCCGTAGTTAAGAATCTGCTATATGCAGATTCTTAATTTCACTTTATGAGTAGAAAGAAAATAAAGCTTCGGAGTGTGGCTCAGCTTGGTAGAGCGCTACGTTCGGGACGTAGAGGTCGCGTGTTCGAATCACGTCACTCCGATTTGAA
>NZ_JBBKBE010000018.1:0-56897 GCF_037890075.1 Mediterraneibacter sp. ICN-202921
AGCCAGAAGGCACAATATCCGGCAGAGGATATAAAGCTGGGGAAAGAAAAGATAAAAGAGGGATATAAGTGGAAACATATACAAGTTTTGCATCGGTTTATGATGCTTTTATGGATAACGTACCCTATGAAGAATGGGGCGTGTATCTGCGCGGGCTTTTATCAGAATATGGCGCTGCAGATGGTCTGGTGCTGGACCTGGGGTGCGGCACGGGCACCATGACGGAGATCCTCGCCGGATATGGATACGATATGATCGGCGTGGACAACGCAGAGGAAATGTTGGAACTGGCTATGGAAAAGAAAGAAAAGTCCGGACAGGATATTCTTTATCTGCTGCAGGACATGAGAGAATTCGAACTTTATGGAACTGTGCGCGCGGTCGTCAGTATCTGCGATTCCATAAATTATATTACAGAAGCGGAGGATCTTAAACGGGTGTTTTCTCTGGTGAACAATTATTTGGATCCCGGAGGTGTTTTTATCTTTGATCTGAATACAGAGTATAAGTATAAAGAAATCCTAGGAGACAGGACGATCGCAGAGAACCGAGAAGAATGCAGTTTCATATGGGACAATTATTATTATGAGGAAGAGAAGATCAATGAGTATGATCTGAGTCTTTTCATCCGCTGTACAGAGGAAAAAGATTTGTACAGAAAATATAAGGAAATACACTACCAAAAGGCGTATACTTTAGAGGAAATCAAGCATTTCATAGAACGTGCAGGAATGGAGTTCGTGGCGGCGTATGACGCATTTACGAGGAAACCGCCTGCACAGGAGAGTGAACGTCTCTATGTCATTGCCAGGGAACATGGAAAAGAAAAAGGAAGGATATAGACAGATGAAAGATTATATTGTAAGAGCAACAGCGGCACATACACAGATCCGTGCATTTGCCGCTTCAACCACAGAGATGGTGGAAGAAGCAAGGAGAAGACACGGGACGAGCCCTGTCGCCACAGCCGCTTTGGGCCGCCTGCTGACCGGCGGTGTGATGATGGGAAGTATGATGAAAAATGAGACAGATATGCTGACGCTGCAGATCAAGTGTTCCGGTCCGATCGGAGGAATGACGGTCACAGCGGACAGCCAGGGAAGAGCAAAGGGATATGTAGTCAACCCAGAAGTGCTGCTGCCGCCTAAAAATGGAAAGCTGGATGTGGGCGGAGCCCTTGGCGCAGGCTTCTTAAACGTGATAAAGGATATGGGTTTAAAAGAGCCTTATGCAGGACAGACAATTTTGCAGACCGGGGAGATCGCAGAAGACCTGACCTATTATTTTGCGACTTCCGAACAGGTGCCCTCTTCTGTGGGACTGGGCGTTTTGATGGAGAAGGACAATACGGTGCGGTGCGCAGGAGGATTTATCGTACAGGTCATGCCGTTTATCGAGGATAGCGTGTTGGATAAACTGGAACAGAATATCCAGAAAATTGACTCAGTGACGGCCATGCTTGACAATGGACATACACCGCAGGAAATGTTGGAGCAAGTATTAGACGGACTGGATGTAGAAGTGACAGATACCCTTCCGGCACAGTTTTACTGCAACTGTTCCAAACAGCGCATAGAGAAAGCAATCATCAGTATTGGGCGAAAAGAAATCCAGTCTATGATAGACGAGGGAAAAGAAATCGAAGTAAAATGTCATTTCTGCAATACGGCATATGCATACACCGTAGAAGAATTGAAAGAGTTGTTAAAGAAAAGCAGATAGGTGGGAAAAAGATGAAAGACGGATTTGTAAAAGCAGCAGCGGCAACACCAAATATCAGAGTAGCAGATGTCGCATACAATACGAAAAAAATATGTGAGGCGATCGAGACAGCGGCGGCAGAACATGCCAAGATCATCGTGTTTCCGGAATTATGCGTGACAGGGTATACATGCGGCGATCTGTTTGCACAGGATATACTTTTAGAAAAGGCGAAGGAAGCCTTGCTTGAGATAGCGGAATTTACAAAAGACAAAGACGGTCTAATCTTTGTCGGTGTGCCGCTTTATGTAGAAGAGAAATTGTATAATGTGGCGGCGGCGCTAAATAGAGGAAAAATCCTGGGACTGACGACGAAAACCTTTCTGCCAAATTACGGAGAATTTTATGAAATGCGTCAGTTTACGCCAGGGCCTGAAAGCGCAAGGGAGATTCTGTTTGAGGGACAGCAGGTTCCTTTTGGCCCACAGCTTCTGTTTCAGGCAGATATGGACGAACATCTGCTGGTTTCCGCGGAAATCTGCGAGGATGTCTGGTCTGCAATCCCGCCTAGTATACAGGCGGCAAGAGAAGGCGCTGTGATTCTGGTCAACTGTTCTGCCAGTGACGAGACCGTAGGAAAAGATACGTATAGAAGAGAATTGATCAAGGGACAGTCTGCCCGCCTGATCGCGGGATATGTGTACGCAAATGCAGGAGAGGGAGAATCTACAACGGACGTGGTGTTCGGCGGGCATAATATGATCGCGGAAAATGGTACGGTGCTTGCAGAGGCAAGGCGGTTTAAAAATGAAATCATTTATACGGAGATAGACGTAAAAAGGCTGCTTTCAGAACGCAGAAAAAATACGACTTTTCAAGTGGCAGAAGAAAGGCGTCTTATGCGGATACCATTTCATGTAGAAATGGAACGAACCGAACTTACAAGAAAATTTCCTTCTAAGCCATTCGTGCCTTCTGATGAACAGACACGTCGGATCCGCTGTGAAGAAATCTTGGAGATGCAGGCGTTAGGCCTGAAAAAGCGCCTTGCACATACGAAAGCGAAAGCAGCCGTCGTCGGGATCTCCGGCGGTTTGGATTCTACCCTTGCACTGCTGGTGACAGCCCGTGCGTTTGATATGCTGAACCGGGATAAAAAGGAGATCATTGCCGTGACCATGCCGTGTTTTGGAACGACGGATCGGACGTATCAGAATGCTTGCCATATGGCATGTAAAGTAGGAGCGACACTTCAGGAAGTGCCGATCGCAGAAGCGGTCAGAGTACATTTTAGAGACATTGGGCAGAGCGAAAACGAGCACAGCGTTACGTATGAAAACGCGCAGGCACGGGAGCGGACTCAGGTGCTGATGGATATTGCCAATCGGATGGGAGGCATGGTCATTGGAACCGGAGATATGTCGGAACTGGCGTTGGGATGGGCAACTTACAACGGAGATCATATGTCTATGTACGGAGTCAATGCCTCTGTTCCGAAAACATTAGTGCGTTATCTTGTGCAGTATGCTGCGGATGAGACAGAAGACAAAGAATTAAAAGATGTGCTCTATGATGTGCTGGATACGCCGGTCAGTCCTGAACTTCTTCCTCCTAAGGAAGGAGACATCGCACAGCGGACAGAGGACTTGGTAGGGCCATATGAACTGCATGATTTCTTTTTGTATTATATGCTCCGTTTTGGCTATAATCCTGTGAAAATATTCCGTCTTGCAGTGTATACGTTTGAAGATATCTATGAGAAAGAAATTATCTTGAAATGGCTGGAGACCTTTGTAAGACGTTTCTTTTCGCAGCAGTTTAAGCGATCCTGCCTGCCGGACGGACCGAAGATCGGAACGGTGGCATTGTCTCCGCGGGGAGATTTAAGAATGCCTAGTGATGCCAGTGCAGAAGTCTGGCTGCAGGAGATAAAAGAGCTGTATAAGGGGCTGTAAAGGGCAGATTCCAGACAGAAAGCGATCGTATAGAAAGGGGCGTTTGGAGATGAAATTAATAAAAACACAGAATGCTGTAGGCTGTGTGCTTTGCCATGATATTACGCAGATCATCCCCGGAGTGGTGAAGGATGCAGTCTTTAGAAAGGGACATGTGGTAACGGAGGAGGATATTCCCGTCTTACTTTCCGTGGGAAAAGAAAATCTCTATGTGTGGGAAAAAGAGGAAGGTATGCTCCATGAAAACGAGGCGGCACAGATCTTATGCGAGATTTGTCAGGGAGAGTATATGCATGCCTCGGAAGTAAAAGAAGGAAAGATCGAATTGTATGCGCAGTGTGACGGACTTCTGAAAATAGACAGGAAGAAATTACAGGCGATCAATGCTATGGGGCAGATCGTCATTGCTTCAAGACACGGAGATTTTCCGGTCAAAAAGGGCGATAAGATAGCAGGCATGCGAGTCGTTCCCCTTGTGATCGAAGAGGAAAAGATGCAGCAGGCAGAGGCAATAGGCGGAGACAGACCGCTGTTTTGTCTGCTTCCTTTTCATAAAATGAAGGCAGGGATCGTTACCACGGGAAGTGAAGTCTACTATGGACGTATCCAAGATAAGTTTACCCCTGTAGTGAGACAAAAATTGGAAGAGATAGGGATGGAAGTCATGGGAGATACACTCTGCAATGACGATGCGCAGATGGTGACAGGGGCGATACGTTCCTTTATAGAACAAGGCGCTCAAATGGTTGTCTGTACAGGCGGCATGAGTGTAGATCCGGACGATAGGACACCGCTTTCTATCCGAAACGCGGCGGACGAAGTGATCACCTATGGCGCGCCTGTACTGCCGGGAGCAATGTTCATGCTTGCCTATGCGGGAGACATCCCGATCGTAGGGCTGCCTGGATGTGTCATGTACGCCAAACGAACGATCTTTGATCTGGTCCTGCCGAGGCTTGCGGCAGGTGAGCGGCTGTGTGCGGAAGATTTTTATAGGTTGGGAGAAGGCGGATTATGCTTAAACTGTCCGACGTGTACCTTTCCCAATTGTGGCTTTGGAAAAGGAGTATAGAGAAACGTGGCTGATTTTTATGGAAAATTGGATGAGATGCTGGCAGATTTTGCCGGTGACATCTGGGTGGAGACGGTATTGGAAGGGCCGGAAGCAGGGGCAAAGTATCTGCTGACAGCAGAAAAAGAATGTGGACAAAGAACTCCTGCAAAAAGAGCAGAAAAGGTTTTTCAAGAGCGTGTAGGCCGTATGCCCAGGCTGGTCATCTGCGGCGGGGGACATGTATCTATCCCGGTCATACAGATAGGGAAAATGTTGGGATTTACGGTGACAGTTTTAGAAGACCGTCCCCGCTTTGCAGATAATGCAAGACAGGCAGGAGCAGATCAGGTATATTGTGAGGCTTTTGAAGACGGGCTTTCTAAAATTTCCGGCAATGGGGATACCTGGTTTGTGATCGTCACAAGGGGACATCGGTATGATACATTGTGTCTGGAGGCTGTTTTGCAGAAAAAAAGAGCTTATGTCGGGATGATGGGAAGCAAAAGAAGGACAGATATCGTAAAGAAGCAGTTGGAAGCAAAAGGATATAAGCGGAATGTGCTTCAGAACGTGCACACACCGATCGGTTTAGATATCGGCGCGGAGACACCGGAAGAGATCGCTGTCTCCATCTTTGCCGAGATCATCCAGATAAAAAATGAGAAGAAAAGCGGTATGGGTTATTCTAAGGAAATACTGGATAGCCTTTTGGGACGAGACAGACCGGGAATGGAAATTCCGGGTGAGAAAGGAAAGGAACAGAAAAAAGTACTTGCGACGATCATCTCACGGAAAGGTTCAGCGCCCAGAAGTGTGGGGACAAAAATGCTCATTTATGAGAAGGGCTCGACCGTGGGAACAATCGGCGGAGGTTGTGCGGAGAGTAAGATCATACAGAAAGCACTTTGCATGATGCGCGCTGAAACGGCAGCATTTCAGATCTGCCAGGTGGACATGACGGCAGAAGAAGCAGAGGATGAAGGTATGGTCTGCGGCGGTGTGATCGAGGTGATGTTAGAATTGGTTGACGCCGGAATAAAAAAATGATAGGATAGTAAAAAGAATACGTGCTTATATAGGTTCATAATCGGTTGAACGTCTCTACCAGTTGCCATAACAACTGACTATAAGTAGAAGCAGTAACATTAGATCTGCTGTTTTCTTATAGAATGTATGGAAAAGGAGTGTTTTACAGATGAATGAATCTATTTTTATTTTACAGGGAAATGTGATCTATACAAAGGAGCCGGGAAAATTTGAGATCATAGAAAACGGGTATCTTGTCTGTGAGGATGGAAAAGTCAAAGATGTGTACCGGACGCTTCCATTTTCGTTGGGAGCCGTTCCTGTCAAAGACTACAGAGGAAAACTTTTGATCCCGGGTCTTGTGGATCTGCATATGCACGCGCCCCAGTATACTTTCCGGGGATTGGGGATGGACATGGAACTTTTAGAATGGCTGGAGGTCAATACATTTCCCGAAGAAGCAAAGTATAAAGATCTTACATATGCAGGAAAAGCATATGAGATATTCGTGGAGAATTTAAAAAAGAGTGCTACAACAAGAGCGTGCATTTTTGCTACGGTACATCGGGAAGCCACTCTTCTTTTGATGGATATGTTGGAGGAAGCAGGGCTGGATACGATGGTGGGAAAGGTCAACATGGACAGGAACTGCCCAGATTATCTACGGGAAGACTCTGCGGATTCTGCCGCTGAGACAATAGAATGGATCAAGGATGCGGCACATAGAAAATATGAGCATACAAAGCCTATCCTGACGCCTAGATTTATCCCAAGCTGCACGGACGGACTGCTGGAAGATCTGAAAAAGATCCAGATGCGGTACGATCTCCCTGTACAGTCCCATTTGTCGGAAAATATAAGTGAAATAGACTGGGTGAAAGACTTGTGTCCGCAGGCAGAATTTTATGGGGATGCATATGACCGTTTCGGTCTGTTTGGAATGGATGCTCCTACAGTAATGGCACACTGTGTATACAGTGATGAAAAAGAGATACAAAGGATGAAGGAAAATGAGGTGTTTATTGCTCATTGTCCGGAATCTAATATGAATGTATCTTCCGGGATTGCCCCTGTGCGAAGATTTATAGAAGCAGGTCTGCACATAGGGCTTGGGAGCGATGTGGCAGGAGGCGCTACAGAAAATCTGTTTACGGCTATGGCGCATGCGATCCAGGCGTCAAAGTTAAGATGGAGGATACAGGATGAAAGGTTACAGCCATTGAAAGCAGAAGAAGTTTTTTATATGGCGACAAAGGGCGGCGGTGCGTTTTTTGGAAAGGTGGGCAGCTTTGAACCGGGATATGCATTTGACGTGGTCGTCTTAGATGACAGCCGGTTAAAACACCCTCAGTATCTGGATATACAAAAACGGCTGGAGCGCATGATCTATCTTGGCGATGATCGGGAGATCGCAGCCAAATATGTAGACGGCAGAAAGATTTTGTAAAGAAAAATATAGATTTATAGAAGGAAGCGATAGAAAAATATAGTATTTATAAAAAATTCTGCGGAGGTGATAAGATGGAGAACGGCGAACATGTAGTTGGGAAAAGTGTAAAAAGAGTAGATGCTTTTGAAAAGGTCACCGGACGTGCCAAGTATACAGACGATCTGTGCGGAAAAGAAGCATATGTGGCGAAAATCTTGCATTCTACAGTGGCGCATGGGATCGTAAAATCGATTGATACAAAAGAAGCGGAGAAAATACCAGGGGTAGTAAAGATCGTTACTTGCTTTGATGTGCCAAAATATTATTTTCCTACAGCGGGACACCCCTGGTCTACGGATCCGACGCATCAGGATGTGGCGGACCGGCTGCTTTTGACGGAACACGTACGATTCTATGGCGACGATATAGCAGCGGTGGTCGCGGAGAATGAAGTGGCGGCGGCGCAGGCGGTGCGGGCATTGAAAGTGGAATATGAAACGCTTCCGTTTGTTTTAGATGTGCAGGAAGCCATGAAAGAGGACGCCCCGCAGATACACAAAACATTTCCTCATAATATCCTAAAACACACGACGATACGGAATGGAAATTATGAGGAGGCAAGCAGGGAGCCGGGGCTTACAAAAGTAGAAGGATGGTATCAGACACCGACTGTACAGCACTGTCATATTGAGAACTTTATCTGTTATGCTTACATGGAACAGGGCCGTATCGTTGTTGTTTCATCCACCCAGATCCCCCATATCTGTCGGCGTGTCGTAGGGCAGGCGCTTGGAATACCCTGGGGAAAGGTACGGGTCATTAAACCTTATATCGGCGGGGGATTTGGCAATAAGCAGGATATCTTATACGAGCCTCTCTGTGCATATTTAAGTACTGTTGTGGGAGGAAGGCTGGTAAAGCTGGACGTATCCAGAGAGGAAACCTTTGTCTGCAACAGGGTCAGACATGCGATACGGATACATATCATTTCCTGGGTGCGAAAGGATGGAACATTTGCCGCGCGGAAGATCGAATGTTTTTCCGATCAGGGAGCTTATGCATCCCATGGACACAGTATTGGAGCAAAATGTATGAACTGTTTTCCGCAGCTGTATCCCTGTCCGCATATAGAAGGCGACTCGTACACAGTGTTTACGAATAAATCTGTGGCGGGGGCTATGCGAGGCTATGGGATCCCACAGGCCATGTTCGCAATGGAAAGTCACACAGAAGATGTGGCAAAAGCAATGGGCATCCCTTCTTATCAGCTCCGTTTTCAGAATGTCATGCCAAAAGGCTTTCAGGATGGTTTTTCAAAAAATGTGAATTACTATGATACTTTCCGGGAATGTATGGAAAAAGGCAGCAAGAGTTTTCGATATGAGGAAAAGAAAGAAAAATACAGAAAGCAGACCGGCGATATACGGCGCGGTGTGGGTATGGCAGTGTTCTGGTATAATACAGGTGTGTGGCCCATCTCTCTGGAGACATCTGCGTGCAGGATGATCCTGAATCAAGATGGTTCTGTCCAGGTGCAGGTGGGGGAGACGGAGATCGGGCAGGGAGCAGATACGGCGTTTGCGCAGATGACGGCAGAGACGCTCGGTGTTCCATTTGAAAATGTACATGTGATGACAGTGCAGGATACGGATATCACGCCTTTTGGCCTTGGAGCCTATGCGTCCAGACAGACGTATATGGCAGGATTTTCCATCCGGCAGACAGCAGAGCTTCTGAAAGATAAAATTCTGGATGCAGCCTGTGAGATGACAAGGCAGATCAAAGGGAATATGAATATCGTAAACGGAAATATCATCCGCACGACAGACGGCAGGACGCTTATGACAATGGAAGAACTGGCAATGGAGAAGTTGTACAGTCTGACAAATAACGGACATCTGACAGCGGAAAGCAGCTGCCAGATCAAAAATAACGCGTACTCCTTTGGGTGCACGTTTGCGGAAGTAGAGGTAGATATACCAGCCTGCCGGGCGGAGGTCGTGGATATTTTGAACGTACATGACTGTGGAAAACTGATCAACCCTTCTCTTGCAGAGGCACAGGTACATGGCGGGATGAGTATGGGAATCGGATATGGATTGACAGAGCGGCTTCTGTATGATGAGAAGACAGGCAGACCTTTAAATAATAATCTGCTGGATTATAAATTATCTACATTTATGGATCATCCTGATCTGCGGGCAGAATTTATAGAAAACTATGAGCCGACGAGCGCATATGGAACGAAAGCGCTGGGGGAACCCCCTACTTGTTCTATTGCGCCGGCGATCCGCAACGCAGTGTTTAATGCCACAGGCGTTGCGATAAATGAGATTCCACTGACACCGCATATTTTGTTTAAACGGTTTAAAGAAGAAGGACTGATTTAAAGGAGGGGATGTTATATGTATGATATAAAAGCACTATATGAGGCACAAAATGTATCCCATGCGATTCAATTGCTTGTGGAACATCCCCAGGCACAGATCATCGCAGGAGGAAGTGACGTACTTGTACAGATCAGAGAAGGAAAACGTGCAGGTGCAGAACTTGTCAGTATATATGGGCTGGATGAACTAAGAGGCGTCTGTCTGGAGGAGGAAGGCATGCTCAGGATCGGCTCTCTGACTAGTTTTTCTCATATTACAAAAGATCCGTTGATCCAGAAGTACATGCCTGTATTAGGCGAGGCTGTGGACATGGTGGGCGGACCGCAGATACGTAATATTGGAACGATAGGCGGAAATACATGTAATGGAGTGACGTCGGCAGATTCGGCATCTACACTTTTTGCCTGGGATGCAGTGATAGAACTGACAGGCCCGGAAGGTATCCGCAGGATTCCGATCCAGGAGTTTTATATCCGGGCGGGCAAAGTGGATCTGCGCCCTGCGGAGATACAGACGGGCATCTTGCTCCGAAAGGAATCCTATGAAGGATATGCGGGAAAATATATCAAATATGCCATGAGAAATGCAATGGATATTGCTACATTAGGATGTTCTGTAAATGTAAAACTGACAGAAGATAAAGAAAGACTCGAAGATGTCCGTATCGCCTATGGAGTGGCAGGACCGATCCCTCTGCGCGCGCAGCATGCGGAGCAGATCGGCAGGGGAAAAGAAGTGACAAAGAAAACGATAGACCAGACCATAGAAACCATATCTGAGGCAGTTCTGGAAGATGTGACTCCACGGGACAGCTGGAGGGCGAGCAAAGCGTTCCGTGAACATATTTCCAGAGTGCTCTGTAAACGTGCCTTGCAAGAAGCAATCGTGCGGGCAGGCGGTGTCGGAGGTGAGCAGGTATGAGTAAAGAACAAAATATACAGTATAAATTGGTTCGCTGTAAAATCAACGGTGTGATGAAGGAGACGATGGTAGATGTACGCGCGTCTCTTACAGATATGCTGCGTGGAGAGTATCAGCTAAACAGTGTGAAGAAGGGCTGTGAGGTTGGAGAATGTGGAGCATGTAATGTATTAATTGATGGAGAATGTTATAATTCCTGCATTTATCTTGCCGTCTGGGCAGATGGAAAAGAAATCCGGACAGTGGAAGGACTCATGGGAGAAAACGGAGAACTCTCGGATATACAGCAGGCATTTATCGACGAGGCAGCCGTGCAGTGCGGATTTTGTACGCCGGGTATTATTATGAGTGCGGTAGAAATCCTCGAATCGGGCGAAGAATATACAAGAGAAGAATTGAGAAAACTTCTTTCCGGTCACCTGTGCAGGTGCACTGGGTATGAGAATATACTCAATGCAGTAGAAAAGACAATGAAGAAACGGCTGAAAAAAATATAGAAGGTACGCAAAGAAACACTGTATCAGAAAACGGGGCAAGACCTGCTTATCTGATACAGTGTTTTTTTGTACTAATTTACAGTTTTTTATGATGATACAGCAAAATTGTGAAAAAATACTGAAAAATAATTTGAAAATATAAGTATCATAGAGATGAATTGTGAAATGTATATAAAAAATGAAAATATAATCAGATTATATTGACAAAAATTAATAAAAATATATAATGAAATTAAATTACAGAAAAAAATTAACTGTAAAAATAAATTTCATAAAGTTATTTTTAGGAGAGAGATATGTCACTAGAAATTATCAAAATAAGGAATCAATATCCACAAATGAACACAGCCATGAAACGAATTGCCGACTATATCATCGGTGATCCTCATGAAGCGGTAAAAAAGAGTTCTCATGAATTGGCAGAGTTGAGCGGCGTCAGCGATGCGTCAGTTACACGTTTTGTCCGTTACATGGGATATGAAAATTTTAAGGCATTTCAATTGTCATTAGCAACGTCTCTATCGCAGGGAGATGCGATAGAACACAGGGAGCCTATTACAAATAGATTCCAGTACAGTGGAGAGATCGCAAGAAATAATAATGAAACCGTCTGCAGAACGATTTTTCAAAGGAGTATTCAGATGCTGGAAGATACATGGAAAAATCTGGATATAACAACAATAGAGAAAACAGTTGATATGATAAGAACATCTCGTCGGATACTTTTGCTTAGTGTAGGCAGGTCGAAGGTTACTACAGAAGCCCTGTTTTCAAGACTTTACAGGCTAGGATATAACGTACAGGCATACAGCGATCCACATGAGCAGATCATTGTGACGTCCATGGCAGAAAAAGAAGATTTTGTCATTGCTGTCAGTAATTTTGGAAAGACAAAATCCGTAGTAGAAGGTGTTATAAGAGCAAGAAAAAGAGGAGCGAGGACATTGGGGATCACTAGTGTCGTGCAGTCGCCTCTTGCAAGAGAAGCAGAATACACGATTTTTAGCGCCTATGACTATGAGGCAGGAGAAATGGGAAAATATTATGAACCGTCTTGCGAAAATGTATCGCAGGTTACAATTGCAGACTGTATCTATATGTTGCTGGCCATGCAGGAAGAAGATCGTATTTTACACGTATATGAAGCTATTTCAGGAGAACTGGAAAGCGAGCATATAAAAGGGTAACTAAAAAAGGAGGTAGGATATGTTAGTATCATTAAAAGAAATTATGGAGTATACCCGTAAAAATGGTAATGCAGTGGGCGCATTCAATTGTTGTAATTATGAATCTGTAGCGGCGGTCGTAGGCGCGGCAGAGGAGTTGAACTTACCGGTAATCATTAGCTATGCAGAGGTACATAAAGATATTATATCGATCAGAGATATAGCGCCGATTATGCTGCACTTTGCAAAAAAGTCTTGTGTTCCAGTATGTGTGCATTTTGATCACGGCGTTTCCTTAGAAAGTTGTGTGGAAGCAATGAAAGAAGGGTTTACTTCTGTCATGATCGATGCTTCTGCAAAAAGTTATGAAGAAAACATAGAAGTTACTCGTCAGGTCGTAAAAATCGCCCATAAAATGGAGATTACAGTAGAAGCGGAATTAGGACATATCTTTACTTCGGACATGGGAGTAGGGAAGAAAAAAACATATGACGAGATCGAAGGGATAGACAATTTCCAGAGTGTCGATGATGTCTATACAGATCCAGACGTTGCAAAAGATTTTGTGGAAAAGACAGAAGTAGATGTATTGGCGATCGCATTTGGAACAAGCCATGGTGTTTATATTAAAAAGCCGGTGTTGGATCTGGGAAGAATAGCAAAGATAAAGGAAAAAATTGATATTCCATTTGTTATGCACGGAGGTTCTGGTTTATCGGAAGAAGAATACAGGCAGGCAATCAAAAATGGTGTCAAAAAGATCAATTATTATACATATATGGCACTGGCCGGAGGAAAAGCAGTGAAAGCAGCAATGGATAAAAAGGAGAAAAATGAAAATATATTTTTCCATGAAATTCCATTATTAGCAATAAAAGAAATGAAAGAAAATGTAAAAGCAGCAATGAAAATTTTCGCATTACAATAATCAAAAAGCAGGTGTAGTGAATGAAAAGGCTGATAAACAAAGCAGAAACAATAGTTGAGGACATGATAAACGGATATGTAAAGATAAATCGGGGCTTCATAAAAAAAGTACCAGGAGTCAATGCTGTTGTGAAAGCTTATCCAAAGGATAAAGTCACTGTAATCGTAGGAGGAGGAAGTGGACTTGATCCATGGCCCATAGGATATGTGGGAAAAGGCTTGGCAGATGGAGCAGCAGTGGGAAATATTTTTACAGCGCCTCCGGCAAAAGCTATTCTTGAGGCGACCAGAAACCTTCCTCATGATCAAGGTGTGATTTATATTGTGACGAATCATGCAGGAGATGTTTTGAATTTTGAGCTTGTAAGCGAACTGGCGGGACTGGAAGGTATACAGACACGGCAGATATATATTGCAGATGACATAACTTCTGCATCAGCTGAGGAGAAGAAAGAACGCCGGGGGATCGGCGGAGTCGCTGTGCTTACAAAATTAGCGGGAGCGGTTACAGAAGCCGGACATTCTCTGGATGAAGCAGAAAGGATATTAGTAAAAGCAAATCAGAATATAGGAACATACAGTGTTACAACTGCGCCGTCCTATTCGCCAGTTACCGGGGAACAATGTTTTGAACTGGAAGAAGGCAAAATGGAATTTGGAATGGGGTTCAATGGTGAAACTGGGATTAGAAAAGAAAAGATCAAAGAGGCAGATGAAATCGCAGAAAAATTGATGGATGGCTTAACGGAAGATTTGAATATAAAGCCGCATGATAAGGTCGTTGTCTGGATCAATGGATATAGTATGACCAGCCAGATAGAACTAAGTATCATAGCAGGGAAATGTTGCGACGTTCTTAAGGAAAAAGAAATCGAGCTGTATGACATATTAATAGAACGACTGTATGTGACCCCGGGAGCTGGAGGATTATCTGTGACGATGATGAAGATGGACGAGGAATTAATGAAGTACTATGACAGATCTGCCGAGGCACCATTTTTTAAAGTGGGGGAAAGGAGTGGCAGCCGGTGAAAACAGAAGAATTAAAAGAGATGTTCCTTGCAGTGGCGGATAAAATCATCCAGAGTGAAGATATGCTGACAAAAATAGATATGCAGATCGGTGATGGGGACCATGGAACGGGGATGGCACTCGGGTTTAGAAATGTCAGAAAAGAATTAGAAAGCGCAGAGCCAGATTCGGCGGAAGAAGTTTTTAAATTAGTAGGTATGACCTTGTTAGATACCATGGGAGGGGCGTCAGGCGTTTTATTTGGAACAGTCTTCATAAGCGGGATTACATATAGGGAACCTCATACAGAGATTGGGCTGCAGGATTTGGCAGAAATCTTTCGCCAGTCTTTAGATGCATTGAAAAAGAGAGGC
This sequence comes from Mediterraneibacter sp. ICN-202921, assembly GCF_037890075.1. Classification (NCBI taxonomy): domain Bacteria; kingdom Bacillati; phylum Bacillota; class Clostridia; order Lachnospirales; family Lachnospiraceae; genus Mediterraneibacter; species Mediterraneibacter sp. ICN-202921. Next base: position 14,452 of record NZ_JBBKBE010000018.1, read on the forward strand.
AAAGCAAAATGTGGTGATAAAACAATGGTGGATGCTTTTGAACCAGCAGTACTATCTCTTGAAGAAAGCGTAAAAACGGGACGCAGCATGAAAGAGGGAACTGCGGATGCGGCAAAGGCAGCAAAAGAGGGTATGGAGAATACAAAAAAATACAGAGCCAAATTTGGACGGGCAAAATATTTTGGCGATAATGCGATAGGTCTTCAGGATGCAGGAGCTACCTCTATATGGCTGATTTTCCAGGAAATTGCAGATTGGGTGAATGTGCATGAATAAAAAAATTGTGACAGTTACATTGAATCCTTGTGTGGATCTGACTTTAACAGTAGACAAATTTTTATACGGAGGAACGAATAATGTAATAGGAACGAGAAAAGACATTTCAGGGAAAGGGATCAATACCAGTGTCGTACTGAAAAATCTGGGAATAGAAAATATAGCGGCGGGCCTCATGTTTTTAGAGGATAAAGATGCACTGAAAGGTTTTTTGGAAAGAAATAAAATTCCGAACAGGCTTATTTTGGCACCGGGAAATATGAGAACAAATATAAAAATATTTGATAATTCTCAAAAAATTATGAGCGAATTTAATGGAAAAGGTTGCTATGTGGATACAGAAACCCAAAATGCTTTTCTTGCGATGATGGAAGAAATTTTGGAAGAAACAAAAATACTTATTGTATCAGGAAGCGTTCCGCCCGGTATTTCTATAGAAATATATAAGTGGCTGACAGCTATGGCAGCGGAGAAGGGAATACGGGTGATTGCTGATGCATCGGGCCGAATACTAGAGGAAACAGTAAAAAGTAAGCCATTTTTGATTAAACCGAATACGGATGAATTGGAAAAGACATTCCATATGCCTTCTTCAACAGAAGAAGAAATTGTCCAGGCAGCAAATAAAATTATTAAGAAAGGAGTGAAATATGTTTGTGTTTCCCGAGGAGAAAAGGGAGCAGTTTTGGTAACTGAAAAAAAGATATATACAGCAGACGGTGTAGCGGTAAAAGTAAAAGGCATACAAGGAGCGGGGGATTCTATGATAGCAGGTTTCTGCTATGCCATGGAACACGCTATGGAAGAAAAGGACTATTTAAAGTATGCAGTGGCAGCTGCTACAGGCTCTTTGCTTCATGAAGGAACAGAATTATGTGGAAAAGAAGATATGTTGGAGACGGCAGATTTGGTGCAGGTGCATGAAAAATTAAATGAAGGAGGAATAAAATAAATGAAAAAGTTCAGTAAAAGATTCGTAGGAATTATGTTGACAGTTATTATGGCACTGTCACTGGCTGTTGGATGTGGTTCGTCACAGGGAACGGATTCTAAGACAGAAGGAAATGAAAAAACAGAGGGAGATAAGAAGGTAATTGGCGTCAGCCTTTTGAATTGTACACATGTTTTCTATAACAATATTCAGAAAGGTCTGGAAAACAAGGCAGAAGAATTAGGATGGGAATTGATCATCCAGGATGCGGCAGCAGATGCAAATAAGCAGCTCAGCCAAGTACAGGATTTTATTACCCAGGACGTAGATGCGATCATTATCTGCCCGACAAATTCAGCGGGCAGCAAGTCTATGGTAGAACTTGCGGATGAGGCAGATATTCCAGTATTTACTATGGATATCGAATCAGAAATAGAAGCATGCATCCAGAGAGAAAAAGGTTTTACAGATTATCTTGCGGAAAATGCTCCGGATGTCAATGTCGTAGACATTCAAAATTATTCAGGAGATCAGCAGAAGGCAGCAGATGTAATGCAGAATATGCTTTTAAAACATGAAAATATTGACGTTGTATTCGCAGTAGGTGATCCGGCGGCAATTGGTGCGCAGTCTTCTATCGACGCTGCAGGAAAAGATACGCTGATCATAGGATACGATGGAAATCCGGAAGGAATTGAGGCAATTAAGGCTGGAGGAAACTGGGTGGCAGATGTTGCACAGGATCCAACAGCAATCGCAGAGAAAACCTTGGAAGCAGTGAAAACAAAATTAGAGGGCGGCACTCCGGAAAAAGAAATTAAAATTGAACCATATATCATTGATAAAGAGAATGCGGAATAATATATTCCAGACAAGTGTGATTTCCAGATGGGGATGGGTATATTCCATCCCCATTCATTAAAAGGAGGAACCCGCATAATGGAAAAAAAACCTTTGGTAGAGTTAAGACATATATATAAGGAATTTCCGGGCGTTAAAGTTCTGCAGGATATTTCGATTTCATTTTATCCAGGGAAAGTACATGTGTTATTAGGAGAAAATGGAGCCGGTAAATCCACGATCATTAAAATTATATCCGGAGTATACCAGGCTGATAAAGGCGAAGTGTTTGTGAAAGGGGAAAAAGTAAAATTTACAAATATAAAGCAGTCGCAGCAAAGTGGAATCAGTGTTATACATCAGGAACTGAGTGTAATTGAAGATTTAATGGTTTATGAGAATATATTTCTGGGAAGAGAAGTTAAGAAAAATGGAAAAATTTTGAATAAAGCACAGATGATAGAAGAGACACAAAAGTTAATGAATACGATAGGGATCCATATTAATCCCAAGTCGTATATCAGGGATTTAAATAACGGAGAGAAACAGATGGTAGAAATCGTAAGAGCTGTTTCACAGAACAGTGAGATGGTTATTATGGATGAACCGACCTCATCTCTGTCAGAACATGAAGTACAGGCATTATTTGAAGTGATTGAGAAGTTGAAAAAAGAGAATGTGGCAATCATTTATATCTCTCATCGTCTGAAAGAAATTATGGAAATAGGAGATACGTTGTCTGTCCTGAGAGATGGAATTTTGGTAAAGACGCTCCCTGTTGCGGAAGTAACAGAAAATCAAATGGTAACTATGATGGTCGGCAGGGAAATGAAACAGTACTATTACAAGCCAAAAGGATATAAAAATAAGGAAGTAGTATTACAAGTTTCTCATTTGACAAGAAAGGGAGAGTTTGAGGACGTATCTTTTCAATTATATAAAGGAGAAATACTGGGAGTTGCAGGCTTGATAGGAGCAGGGCGTACAGAAGTCATGAGGACAGTGTTTGGAGCGGAAAAACCAGACAGTGGAGAATGTCAGTTATTCGGAAAGGTATATCATGCAAAGACTCCGAAAGATGTTATCCGAAGAGGCGTAGGACTCATTCCGGAAGATAGGAGACAGCAAGGCCTTTTATTAGAAAAAAATGTGAAGGAAAACGCATCATTGGCATCTATCCTAAAAAGAGCCAGAAAAGGTTTTATTGACTTTCAGTGGGAAAAAAATGCTGCTTTGGAATACATAAAGAAAATGAGTATAAAGACACCGTCAGAAAAAGAAGTGGTAAAAAATCTTTCAGGAGGGAATCAGCAGAAAGTTGTTATTGCAAAGTGGCTTCTGGCAGAGGCAAAGATTCTTATCATGGATGAACCGACCAGAGGAATTGATGTAAACGCAAAATCAGAAATATATGCTTTGATGAAAGCGTTTGTAGAAAATGGTGGAAGTATTATTATGATCTCATCAGAATTGCCGGAGATTTTAGGAGTTGCCAATAGAATCATGGTAATGCGGGAAGGAAAAGTCTCTGGATTTGTAAATGAAGAAGAAGCAGCAGAAGAAATTATAATGTCTCTGGCAAGCGTAGGCAGTGAATAAGGTGGTGTAAAGGTATGAATGATAAGAAGATGATGGTACAAAGCAGAAATTTTATAAAAAATAATACAATGCTATTTTTCTTAATTATTTTGTTTGTGGTCTCTATGATATTTGTGCCAAGATTTGCGACAGCAGGAAATCTTTTGAATGTTTTGATTCAAATTTCGATCAATGCATTGATCGCGTGTGGAATGACGTTTGTCATTTTGTCTGATGGAATTGATCTGTCGGTAGGTTCGGTAGCAGCATTGTCAGGAGTAGTGGGCGCTTCTGTGATCAAGCTGCTTCCGGATGCGAGCATAGCAGTCTCCTTAGGTTTGATCCTATTGACTTCATTAGTCATAGGCGGACTCTGTGGATGTATGAATGGATTTTGCATCGCAAAACTGAATGTCCCTCCATTTATTGCTACGTTAGCTATGATGAATGTGGCCAGAGGTCTTGCTTATGTAGCTACAGATGCGAAACCAGTTTTTGGACTTCCAGAAAGCTTTGGTTTTGTAGGTCTGCGTAAAATAGGACCTATTCCGGTGTCGATCATACTGATGATCATTGTTTTAGTGATTGCTTATATTATTTTATCTAAGACAGCGTATGGAAGACACATCTATGCTGTGGGAAGCAATCAGGAAGTATCCAAACTTACAGGAATCAATGTGATGAAAATACGATTCAGTGTGTATATTATATCCGGCTTTTTGTCTGCGCTGGGAGGGCTGGTCCTGGCGTCTAAACTGCAGAATGGACAGGCTACAGCAGCGCAAGGATACGAGCTGAATGCAATTGCTGCGGTTGCGATGGGCGGAACTAGTATGGCCGGCGGCAGAGGAGGGATCGTACAGACGATATTTGGTCTCTTTGTAATCGGGATTATCAATAATACACTAAGTCTTTTGGGGGTTTCTTCTTATTGGCAGACAGTTGCAATGGGAATTATAATACTTATAGCCGTTATCATAGATCAGTACAGGAAATGAGAGGACACAAGAAGAATAGACGATGATAGAAAAGTGTAATTTAAATAACAGGGAGCATATCAATTTGATATGCTCCCTGTTATTTTAGTGCAAAATAGATATTGGTAAATATAAATAAAAATAAAGGTGATTTTTTGTACGCAGTGCCAAAATAAATTTTATTTTAGAAATTTGGTTGACATAGACAAGGGAAGAATTATAATAAACTTGAAAGATGTCAGACAAGTAAGGAGAGTTTTTGTTTACATATCAGACAACCTACATGTTAAACAAAAAAAGAATGGAGAAATAAAATGTCCACTAATATTGAAAAAATTCGGACAATCTGTACTGCGCCGGAAGGTATTAATTTAACGGTCATAAAAGTAGAGACAAACCAGCCTGGGTTATACGGTTTGGGATGCGGCACATTTGCGTACAGACATTTGGCTGTGAAAACAGTGGTAGAAGAGTATCTGGATCCATTGTTAAAAGGAAGAAATGTTGAAGAGATAGAAGACATATGGCAGCTCATGCATCAAAATGGATATTGGCGTAATGGCGGGATTGAAAACAATGCAATTTCAGGTATAGATATGGCGTTGTGGGATATTAAAGGGAAAATGGCTGGCATGCCTTTATACCAGCTGTTTGGTGGAAAATGTCGTTCAGGGATCCCTGTGTATCGTCATGCAGATGGGCGTGATTTGGAAGAATTATGTGATAACATTTTGAAATTTAAAGAAATGGGTCTTAAAAATATTCGTTGCCAGTGCGGTGGGTATGGTGGCGATGAATATGGGTGTTATCCCAAAGGAACACCTGAGGGGGCGAAGCCGGGGGTATATCTGGATTCCAGAAAATACATCAGGGATACAGTAAACTTGTTTGCAGGAATCAGAGAGAAAATAGGATATGAGATGAATCTGGTTCATGATGTTCATGAAAGAATCGCGCCGCCGGAAGTGATAAGATTAGCAAAAGAGTTGGAGCCATTTGATCTGCTTTTTTTGGAGGATCCAGTGAGTATTGAGCAGACAGAGTGGCTGCGAAGAATACGGCAGCAGAGCAGCATACCGATAGCAGAGGGAGAATTATTTAACAATCCAAAAGAATGGAAAAAGTTGATTTCTGAACAATTAATTGATTATATACGGGTTCATATCAGTCAGATCGGTGGAATTACTCCGGCAAGAAAATTGGCTATTTTTGCGGAACAGTTTGGGGTGAGAACTGCTTGGCATGGACCTGGAGATATGTCTCCGCTTGCGCATGCAGCTAATATTCATATTGATCTGGCAGCTCCGAATTTCGGGGTGCAGGAATGGTCGGGAATAGAACCGCCCAATAGTGTGATACAAGAATTAAAGGGTCCGCATGGAGCGCTTTTGGAAGTATTTCCGGGATTGCCGGAATACAAAGATGGATATGTATATCCAAATGAGTATCCAGGTTTGGGCGTGGATATTGATGAGAAAGAGGCAGAAAAATATCCATGTGAGAATACTGTGACAACATGGACGCAGACAAGAAGGATGGACGGTGCATTGCAGACACCATAATGAAAAAGTAAATGGAAAGAGGAAAATTCATGGAAGAAATGATGAAAGAGGTAGTGGTTGTAGAGCCACATAAATTTGAAGTGCGGGAAGTCCCTGTTCCAGAATTGACAGATGATCATGACGTTTTGATACAGATGAAGGCAGCCGGGGTATGCGGCAGTGATCATCATATATATCATGGTTTAAATCCATGCTCTACATATCCAAGGATTCCGGGACATGAAAATGCAGGTATTGTTGTGAAGACAGGAAGCAAAGTAACAAATGTAAAAGAGGGAGATCATGTGATCGTAGATCTGATCTCTACTTGTGGAACTTGTTATCAATGTAAAATCGGCAGAAAAAACGTGTGCGAGCATGTAAAGGTAAGGGGATCGGGCGCAGACGGCGGGTGGAGAGAATATTTCACAGCACCGGCGTTAGAAGTATATAAAATCAGTGATTCCGTATCATGGGAAGATGCGGCATTGGTAGAACCTTATGCCATTGGGGCACACTCTACGACACGAGGAAGAGTCACAGAAGATGACGTAGTGTTTATCCTGGGGACTGGAACGATAGGTTCTATTATTTTGCAGACTTGTAAGGCAAAAGGATGTAAGACGGTAATATGCTGCGATATAGATAAAGAATCACTGGAAAGAGCAAAGAACTATGGTGCAGATTATACAATAAATTCCAAGGAAGAAAAAGTAGTAGAAAAGATACAGGAAATTACGAATGGAAAAGGGGTGACGATTGCGTTTGATGCGGCATGCTTTCCTGGTTCATTGACGATGTGCATGGAACCTGGAATTATCTGCAATGCGGGACGCATGGTACCGCTTGGGTTTTCTACGGCAAAAGAAGAAATCACACAGGCTATGATCAATCAGAGGGAATTAGATGTCATCGGTACCCGTATGTCTTGTTTCCAGTTTGAACCTACGATCAAAAGGATGGAAAATCATGAATTTGAGACAAGAGGAATTGCGACAAAATTTATTCCCTTCAATGAAGTTGAAAAAGTCTTTTACTACATGGATCATCCCGATGCGTCATCAAAAAAAATGGTCATTATTTTTTGAAAAATCGCAATATTAAGAGGAGAGAAGAAAAATGAAATATGATTATAAAGAAAAATTTAGTGTAGAAGGAAAACATTGCATTGTTACCGGAGGCGCACAGGGATTGTCACGTGGAATGGCAGAGGCTTTGTTGGAAAATGGATGCAAAGTTGTATTGATGGATGTGCAGGAAGAAAAACTAAATCAGGTTGTAAAAGAATATTGTGATATGGGATATCAGGCATATGGAGTATGCGGCAATTTGGCGGATCGTACAGAGATTGACCGTATGTTTGAGGAAGCGATGGAAATACTGGAAGGTAAACTAGACGTACTGATTCCGGCAGCCGGCATACAAAGACGTCATTTACCAGAGGAATTTCCAATAGAAGAATGGGATCTGGTATTAAATATTAATTTGAACCATGTATTTATCATGTGTCAAAAAGCGCTGCAGGTAATGCTGAACCAGAAGTCTGGGGGAAAGATTATTAATATCGCTTCCATGGTATCATGGTTTGGCGGTACGACTGTGCCTGCATATACTGCAAGTAAGGGCGCGGTTACGCAGTTGACGAAGAGTCTTGCCGTAGACTGTGCAGGAAGAAATATTAATATTAACGCGCTTGCTCCGGGATATATGGATACAGAAATGTGTGCAAATATGACACAGGCGCGGAAAGAGGAGACAACACTGCGAATACCGGCAGGCAGATGGGGGACGCCGGACGATATGAAAGGTCCAGTGCTGTTTTTGGCATCAGAGGCATCTTCTTATCTGAATGGGGCGGTGATACCTGTAGACGGAGCGTATTTAGTAAAATAAAGCTATATAGGATTAAAAAAGATGATTGGTTGACAATATAGAAATAACAGGTAAAATAGTAAATAAACAGACATAGAGGCGGATGATCAGATGAAAATTATTCATAAGAATGTTACAGAGCAGTTGGTAGCATATTTTATTCAAAAAATTGAAAGCGGAGAATGGGTCGTCGGCGAAAAGATACCATCAGAAAATCGTCTTACAGCAGAATTAGGCGTAAGCCGGGCAAGTGTTCGTCAGGCGGTCAGTCAGCTTGCGGGTGTAGGCGTATTTGAAACTGTGCACGGAAAAGGAACGTTTCTTTTGGATGACCAGGTTCAAGAGGCAATTGATAATGAGAATAGGATTACAGCTAATGATTGTAAAGATGTGGAAAAAGTATTGGAATTTCGTCGGATTGTCGAATGTGAAGCCTGTTATATAGCCGCACAAAAGCAGACAAGTGCTTTGCTGCGTAAATTAGAACACTATATAACATCTATGAAAAATAATAAAGAAAACACAGAAAAATTTATCAATGCAGATATAGGCTTTCATCAAGCCATTTGTCAAGCAGCAGAAAATCCTTTGTTGGAGAAAGTCATGAATAAGGTATTTGCTGAAAATAGAAGAAGTCAGCAGTTGACCCGTAAGGCTTTTGGGTATAAAGACGGAATCTTGTATCATGAAAAAATCTTAAAAGCAATGAGAGAGAAAAATCCGTGTGCGGCGAGAACAGCCATGTATGAACATTTGCAAAATGGTATCAAACGGATACAGGAGTTAAAATAATATACATATATGTTGTTTAGTTTATAGAGTTTATAAAAGAGCGGTATGGTGACGAATAGCAGTCCTCCATACCGCTCTTTTATACAATCCTTATCTCACTTAAAGATTTATCTATATGATTTCGCATAAGCTGCCTGGCCTGTGAGCTGTCCATGTTTTCCAGTGCCTTTAAAATATCGGAATGATAATAATATGCATTACAGGAACCAAGCGCACGGTTCATATCTTGAAGGAAGACCAGGTTATCCCGAAAAAGATTCTGAAGTGTTTGATATGCAATTGGATTTCCGGATATTTGAGCCAGAAACAGATGGAAACAGCAGTCTTGCTGTACAAATAAATCAGGATGATCGGCTGCAGCTAACATGGAATCCAGAATAGAATGAAGATTCTTTAACTGTTGCGGTGTGATTTTGGAGGAAACATAATACGCTATATCTGGCTCCAACATGCGGCGAAATTCCAGATGGCAGATAATATGATCCCGTAATGAATCAGAAATGTTTCCAGAACCTAAAGCAGTTATTTGATTGGAACAGACATATGTGCCTTTCCCATGCACACTTTTTAATATACCTAATGTAGTGTACTGCGCAAGTGCACAGCGCACAGAAGAACGGCTGACATTAAGAAGTTTGCATATTTCATTTTCAGAAGGAAGTTTATCTCCGATGTCCCATGTTTTATAAATAAGCCCGTGTCGAATATATCCTACAATTAGGTTGATTGAATCAAATTTTTCCATATACACCCTCACGATAATTACTTGAAGTATCCATTTTATTCTAACAGTATGTGTATAGTTTTACAAGATATACAAAAGAACACTTTTAAGTCATGTGGATAAAAGTAACATATTTTATTATGAAAACAAGTATAAATTGATGAAAATAGCTTGTGATAAGTGGTTTATATTGACATTATTTTGAATAAAGTTATAATAAAAACATGTAGGTTGTCTGATAAGTTTACAGCGTTAAGATTAGGAGGTGCAAATGAGTATATGGGAGAAATTTAGTGCCACGGTATGCGCAGAAGGAAATTTGCAGATTATGTGGCTTGGACAGGCAGGCTTTTTGTTTAAAAACAGTAAACAGAAAGTTTTGGCAGTGGATATATATCTATCAGATCTGGCGATGAAAAAGGATGGAAATAAAAGACTGACTCCCGCAGTTATAAGTAAAGAAGAATTAAAGGCAGATATAGTGCTTGCTTCTCACAGCCATACAGATCATTTGGATTTAGACAGTCTGCCAGAAATACTAAAAGGAGAAACCAAAATTTATTGTTCCGAAAGTTGTGTGGAATTATGCCTTCAAAGTGATATTCCTGCTGAGAAAATACAGATTATGAAAGAAGGAAAAGAGATAGAAGATGCCGGATATAAGGTTAGAGCTGTATTTGCAGATCATGGAGATACAGATTTGGATGCAGTTGGCTTTTTGATAGAAAGTGAAGGAATCCGGATTTATTTTACAGGAGATACCAGTTATCAAAGTGAAAGAATGAAAAAAGCGTTCAAAGAAAAAGTACATATATTGATCGCACCGATCAATGGAGAATATGGAAATATGAATGAATGTGACACAGCTATGCTGGCGAAGCAATCAGGAGCTGACTTGACGATTCCATGCCATTTCTGGACTTTTTCCAGACATCAAGGGAATCCGTATTTATTTGAGACCGCTATGCGGATGACAGCGCCAGAGCAGACTGCCTATGTAATGGCGCAGGGAGAAATCCTAGAATGGGATAACAAAAAGAAGAATGTATTTTTTAATTAAAAGGAGAGGGAAAAATGAAAAGAGTATTGAGTGTTGTATTAAGTTTGATCATGTGTGTATCTTTACTGGTAGGATGTGGGAATAAAAGCAAGGAAGAAGATCCAGGAGAAAATGGAAAATATAAAATTGCAGTTTCTAATGCCTATATGGGAAATGATTGGCGGCAGCTTATGATCAAATGTCTGGAAGTAGCGGCAGAAAAAGATGCGTACAAAGATAAAGTTGAGTTGGATATAGTGAATAGCGAAAATTCTGCAGAGGCGCAGGCATCCGCAATTGATGCAATGGTGGAACAAGGATATGATGCGATCTTAATTGATGCCTCTTCTTCCACAGCATTAGTACCTTCTATTAACAGGGCCTTGGAACAGGGAATCACGGTTGTTACATTTGATTCTGTTGTAGATCAGGAGGGCGTATATACAGTACAGACAGATTTTGTATCCATGGTACAGGCGTGGGCAAAATATTTATGTGAAAAATGCGGAGAAGGTTCGAAAATTGCAGTAGATACAGGAATGCCGGGATCCACAAATGGGAATACGATTTATGAAGCGGCAGTAGAAGTATTTGAAGAATATAATATGGAGATCGTCGCAGAGTTTGCTTCAGAATATGCAGATGGAATCTGCCAGGAGCAATTAGCGAGTGTACTTGCAGCAAATCCGGATTTGGATGGAATTTTCTGCCAAGCATATGTTGAGTCTTGCTATTCAGCACTGACACAGGCTGGAATGGATTTAATCCCATGTGCGGCTTTTGACACAAATTTAGGAATGATGACAGCACTTGAAAATGATATGGATGTTGTGATCGGAAATAACTGTCCGGGAGTCGGCGTGATCGCTCTGGATACAGCAGTGAAGGTATTGGATGGAGAGAAAGTAGAAGAAGATATTTATGTAACATCAGGACTTTTTGTAAATGAGAAAGATAAAGATCTGGATTTAGGGTTAGATACGGAAGTCATTGAAGAGGGCGTTAACTGCTGGACAGATCAGGCAGATGGATTGGATTGGCCAGTATTACCGGCAGACTTTACAACGATTACGATCGACGTAGACGAAGTATCAGATTTTAGTCAGTCATAATTGCAGTATCAAAAAATAATACGAGGTGACAATATGGCGGATTTAGAACTAAATCATGTGTCTAAAGCATTTAATGGTAACTATGCGTTGAAGGATGTTTCTTTATCCTTCAACCGTGGAGAGGTACATGCCCTACTAGGCGAAAATGGAGCAGGAAAAAGTACGCTGCTGAAAGTATTGGCAGGAGCATATCACCCTGATGAAGGGGAGATAGTGATATTTGGGAAGAAAGCAGTTATAAAAAGACCTACGGATGCGATGAAATATGGAATCGGATGTGTTTATCAGGAACTTTCTTTTATTCCAGATTTGACAGTAGCAGAAAATATATTTATCGGGAGAATACCAAAGACAAGATTCGGTAATTTTGATTATAAGAAATTAAGAAAGATGACAATGGAATTATTCGAACGTTATGACGTGAAGGAAATAGATCCGGATGAAAAGGTAGGAATGATTTCACTTTCTCAGAAACAGATCGTAGAGATACTGAAAATCTTGTCTAAAGAGCCGGAAGTCATCATTTTAGACGAAGCAACATCGGCATTATCAGAAAATTATGTGAAATGGCTGTTAGGACTTGCCGCCAAACTTGCAAAAGCCGGTAAAATTGTTATTTTTATTTCTCATAGAATGGCAGAAATAAAAGATGGATGCAGTAAAATCTCTATTTTACGCAATGGGACTTATGCGGGTACACTGCCAGTAGATGAAAATTTGGATATGGATAAAGTGATCCAAATGATGCTGGGGCGGCAGATATCCGGATATTTCCCACAGATAGAAGATTGTACACAAAAAGAAATAGCATTAGAGCTACAAAATGTGACGTCAGGACATGTTCTTAATGGCGTAAATCTAAAATTACATAAAGGAGAAGTATTAGGGATCGGCGGTTTGGCAGGTCAAGGGCAGGCGGAACTTCTCGAAGCATTATATGGGATCCATCATGTAAAAGGCAAAGTGATTTTAAATGGACGAGAAGTACAGATTAAATCTCCAAAAGATGCTATACGCAAGAAAATAGCGCTTGTGCCGGAAGAAAGAGCAATTCAGGGGTTATTTTTAAATCTTGGCATTGATTACAATATTTCCATTCCTTCAATCGGAAAATTGACCTCCGGAATTTTGGTGAACAGAAAAAAAGAACATGACTTGGTCGGAGAATATATGAAAATTCTGGAGATTAAGGCAGCAAATGAACAATCACCAGCGCGTGAACTTTCTGGAGGAAATCAGCAGAAGGTCGTGATGGCAAAAATATTATCCTGCGAACCGGAATTACTTTTGATGCATGATATTACGCGTGGTGTTGATGTGGGTACAAAAAAAGAAATGTTTACTTTGGTCAGAAAATTGGCCAAAGAGGGAAAATCTGTTCTCTATTTTTCAACAGATGTAGAAGAATTAGTCAATGTATGTGACAGGGTTGTCGTCATGCGTGATGGAAAGATAGCAGCCAGCCTAAAGACCGTGACACTTACGAAAGAAAATATAATAGGGGCTTCAATAGGGGCTGAATTGAAAGGAGAAACAGAATGAAAGAAAAGAAGAAGTTCAGTAAATTTCTTTCAGACAATTGGGTAGCAATGGTTCCCTATATGATGCTGCTTCTGATTATTATCATTATGGGTATCTTAAATCCTAGAACACTTAATATCAGTTATCTGGCAAATAAATGTGATTCTTCATTTTCACTGATATTGGTGGCAGTTGGTCAGACATTTGTTTTACTTACCGGGGGATTTGATTTATCTGTAGGGGGCGTTATATGTATTACAAATTGCCTTGCGGCAGTACATATGCAGGACAATTTGGGCAGTATTTTACTTTGGGCGGGAATATGTATTTTTATTGGAATAGGAATAGGATGCTTTAACGGATATATTATTGAGCATACAAAATTACAGCCGTTCATTGTAACTTTAGCAACACAGTCAGTATGTATGGGTATTGCACTGCTGATCTTAAAAGTAGATGGAGGAAATGTACCGTTTAAATATGTAAACGTATTACTGGGAAGAGTAGGAGTGCTTCCGGTATCTGGAATTTTGTTGGTATGTATTATTTTTATATGGCTGTATTTTAAGCGAACCAAAGTATGTATGAATATATATTCTATAGGAAGCAATAAGAAATCTGCAAATTTAAATGGGATACCTGTATTGAAAACAATGGTAATAGCATATGCTGTTTCTGGAGGATTTGCTGCTTTATCAGGGCTGTTTCGTACAGCGGCAGTAGCATCCGGTTCACCTACAGCAGGCGGTGATTTTGTTATGACTTCGATTTCAGCAGCTGTAATAGGCGGAACGGCATTAACAGGAGGGATCGGAGGAATAATCGGAACGATTGTCGGAGCGTTTGTCTTGCGTTATATATCAGATCTTCTTGTATTTATGCAGGTATCGTCTTATTGGTCTAGTCTGGTGCAGGGAGTATTGCTTATTCTCGCCGTAGCCTTAAGCGCATATGGGAATGTTTTAAGAAAAAGAAAGGTGGGGATTGGATAATGGCAGTAAAGACGATTTGGAGAAAAAGTGGTTCCATAATACTGACTTTTATGGTCGCATTTTTATTGCTTGCTTTTATATCTATTGTAAAGCCGGGATATGCAAATGCAGCAAATCTGAATGTCCTTTCCATATCGGTGGCAGTGCTGGGGCTTACGGCATTGGGACAAACACTCCCGATTTTAACAGGTGGGATGGATCTGTCTATTCCATGGATGTTCTGTATAGGAGGATATCTGTGTGCTGGGTTAACAGCGGGAGATAATAATAAATTGTTTTATGCGATCCCGATTGTTTTGATAGCAGGTCTTATTATGGGGACATTTAATGGCTTGGGAATTGCATATGTAGGAATTGCGCCGGTTATTATGACAATGGCTTCCAATATTATTTTTCAAGGGCTTCTTGTCGGTATTACGGAAGGTACGCCGGGAGGAAGCATTCCAGGCATATTAAAAATATTTGCTACTAAAGGAAGCGGTGTCGTAGGCTGGATATTTCTTTTTTGGCTGCTTGTATCATTTGGAGCATGGATCATACTCTCGAAAACTCCTTATGGGCGAAAAATATATGCTGTAGGAAATAGTGAAACCTGTGCACTATACTCAGGAATAAATGTAAAGTTTTTAAAGCTTTCAGCGTATGCTGTATGTGGCATGATGGCGGCATTGGCAGGGATGTTGTATGCAGGAAAAGTAAGCCAGCTTTATCTGGGAATGGGCGATACATATCAGATGGCGTCTGTGTCGGCAGTTGCAATAGGCGGGGTATCTTTAGTTGGAGGAAGCGGAAGCTATGTAGGTACTATGGCCGGATGTTTTGTAATCGTAATATTAGAAAGCTTGTTGGCTGCAATGAACTTTTCGCAAGGAATCCAAAAAATTATTTATGGTATTGTTTTGTTCTTAGCTGTTATGATTTCATCTAGGAAGAAAAAAGCAGAATCATAAATAGGAAGTCAATTGACAAAAGGGACGCGTGGAATGTGTATTTTGCATCGGTTACCAGGGGGGTACCCCAATTTCTCGCTTTCGCAGCCAATGGTAATAAATTAAGAAAGTTCTAAAGAGGGGGTACAGTCATTTTATGTGCTCGCTCTTTTTTGTATCAAATAAAAATAGTAAGTTCGGCCGGCTTGTGAAACGACTATAGAAAGAACTAGGAATCCCTTGAAAAAGCACGCTTTTTTGTGATAATATATATCTATTAAGATGTCTGAAATTTTCAGGTGTTTCAGAAGGCGTGTTCTACCCGTTTTATATAGGCAGAGTATACCTTTCGTGTTACGAAAATTTACAACACAATTAAAAATTATAGTTAGAAAGGGAAAAACAATGAAAGTAAAGCAAAAATTTTGGGGGATTTTGCTGATAGTATGCATGGTGTTTATGCTTGTGCCTACGACAGCTTTTGCGGCAGGGGAAGCCGCATTTGAAGTGATTGATACAGAAGGAAATACTACCCAATACGTGACTGTGCAGGAAGCACGCAAGGCGATGAAAGATGGTTATACATTAAAACTTTTAAAGGACTATGTTTCAACGCCGGATTATAATTTTGGTATATCTATAGATGGCAATATACGAGGTATTACGATAGACCTAAACGGGTGCAGTGTGACATCCAATCAAAACAATGGATATGCGCTGAAGCTGGAGCAGAACTATGGAGGCGCGCGCGATAATACCGTAACAATTAAAAACAGCGGGAATAAGCAGTCTGTTTTAGCGAGCAGCGGGTATCAGATCACAACCCGCAGCGGAGACTCCCGGTATAATCAGATCATTAAATTAGAGGGAGATATTGTTTTTCAGAATATAGCGGAAGGTGTAGAACCACTTGGGATCAAGCTGGGAACAGGCGCTAAATTATTGGATACAGAGAGCGCTCGCACGTTAGTGCCAAACGGTGGTTTTTCCGTAAAAGAAGCGGACGGAAATTCTTACATTTACGGGTCTTATGCAAACGCGGCGGGCAAATCGGCAGACGGCAATATAACACTGGTGCATGATTATGAGGGAAATGAAAACATATCTTCCGGCTCGAAAGATGCGGTTCTCAATTTAGACGGGTATACCTACACTTATATCGGCAATGCTGCTGCAATTGATGTGAACTATCCGAATGTAACATTTACGATCAAAAACGGTAAAGTTGCTGTTGTTGATGAAACGGCGGACGGCGCACATTTGATCGGCGCGCCAAACACGTCTATGATGAACAACAGAGGGCTTATACTTGAGGGAGTGGAACTGACGGTACCGGGTGATGCATATGGAATCATTACAAACGGTACAGAAACAGGCAACAAGGTAATTCTTAAAGATTCTACGCTTAATGTAGAAAATGGCGTTGGTATTTATTTCCCGTCAGATGGCGAGGTAAGGATTGAAAATTCGGTGATCAATGCAAAACATACAGGTATACAGATTTGTTCCGGAGATCTTACGATCACAGGCGAGACTGCGATTACAGTAACAGGCCAGCCACAGGAAAAAACTGACGGCGACGGCGCTATTACGGACGGCGCGGCTGTATCGATCGTTAATCGTGACGGATATAAAGAATTGGGAACTGTAAACATCGAAAACGGCGTGTTTAATTCCGCGGCAGATGTGGAAGCGGTCAAGGCGTATTCGTTTAACAATACAGACAAGACGGAAGGAGAATGGCCGGAGGCAGGCACTGTTGTTGAAGTAAGCGGCGGAAGCTTCTCTTCCGATATTGCAGAAGATATCATAAACAGCGATATGCAGGCGACTGTAACTTCTAAGGGTGAAACGAAATATGTCATCGGAAAAACAGTCATAGAACAGATCGTTAAAGCATTAGAGGAGGGTGACAAAATAACATTTACAAAAGCAGCAGATGATACGAAGATTACGCTTCCTGAAGGCATAGAAATAACAAATAGCACAGGAAATGATATAACGGTCAACGGTGATAAGGTTGAAGTCGGCAAAACCTCGACTGCCCATGTATGGGATACGAAATACACGATCGATAAGGAAGCTACATGTACAGAAAATGGAAGTAAGTCCATACACTGTACAGATCCTAACTGTACAGAAAAGAAAGATGTGCAGATTATCCCTGCGGCACATAAGTTAGAAACCATTGCAGCGCAGGAAGGCACTTGCAAGACAGAAGGTGTAAAAGCACATCAGCATTGTACTGTGTGTGGTAAGAATTTCCTCAATGGTGAGGAAGTGACGGCAGACGAGCTGAAGATCGCTAAGCTCGCCCATACCTATACAGATGGCAAGTGTATGGTCTGCGGTGCGGCTGATCCGAATTATGATCCAGAGTCGTCAACTCCTTCTAAACTTGATGGCAACAAGAACATCCCGCAAACTGGAGATAACAGTAAAACTGCTCTTTGGCTTGCAGTTATGTTGTCTTCAGGTGCAGCTTTGATCTGTACGGCTTTTTACAGTCGAAAGAAAAAATATAATCAATAGACAAAAATTGAGCTAACACTGCGGAAGTGTTCGAAAGAATGGTCGCGCGATAACTGCATATTACAATGCTCGTCAGGGAGTTTCCGAAATTCCTCGCTTGTGTAACATACAGTTATCGCGCTTACGTTCTTGAGCATTTAAGTTTATATTCAAAACGTAAAAAATCGACTTCACGCTGCAGGGTATTTCCGACGGGAGGTAAAAAACACTTTTGTTTGGAATTCTGTAGCAGCGTGAAGTCGTCTTTTTTTGAAATTTAATTGAGGAATCTGCCTTCTGATAGTGGAGTGAAACTTCTGATTGAAAGAGACAGCAAAGAAACACTGTGTCAGAACACAGTGTTTCTTTGCGTACCTTCTATATAAATTTTACTCTTTCTTTCGAGCGCTTCCGCAGTGTTAGCTCAATTCCGTTTACGCTTCATTTTCGCTATCGGCAGTCGCCGAATGAAAAGGAGCAGCTGATACTCTGTTTACATACAAGCATGACACATGGCATGAGCTGTTCCTTTTCGCACTGCTTGTTGCTTCGTTAAATTTATATTTACAAGTGGATCCTTGTACCTGTTTTTCCCAGTATTCCATCTTTTGCTTTTTCCAGCAGTGTGATAAGGGACTGGCGTCCAGGTTTAGATTCTGCAAATTCTACGGCAGCCTGCACTTTTGGAAGCATGGAACCAGGAGCAAAGTGTCCTTCCGCCATGTATTTACGGGCCTCGTTAGGAGTCAGCTCATCAAGCCATTTTTGTTCGGGTTTGCCAAAGTTGATAGCTACTTTTTCGACGGCAGTCAAAATGATGAGAAAATCTGCATCTAATTCTTTGGCGAGCAGACAACTGGCAAAATCTTTATCGATCACGGCGCTGGCACCTTTTAGATGATTCCCTTGACGTGTGACCGGGATGCCGCCGCCGCCGCAGGCGATAACAAGATCGCCGGAATCCACCATGGTACGGATAGTACCAATCTCTACAATCTCCTGCGGTTTAGGAGAAGCGACGACGCGCCGGTAGCCGCGGCCGGCGTCCTCCTTCATGATATACTCATATTTTTCTTCCATTTGGCGGGCTTGTTCTTCTGTGAGGAACCGCCCGATCGGTTTGGAGGGGGATAAAAATGCCGGGTCATCTGCGTCTACACGGACTTGTGTGATCATAGTAGCGACAGGTATATCCGTGATATGCCGGTTTAAAAGCTCTTCCCTCAATGCATTTTGAAGATCATATCCGATATATGCCTGGCTCATGGCGACACAGACAGACAGCGGTGTGTTTGGCTGTTGAGGATCTTCATGGGTAAGAGCGAGCATGGCGTTGTTTACCATACCGACCTGCGGGCCATTGCCGTGTGCGACAACGACTTCACAGCCTTCTTCTATTAGATCAACGATTGCGCGGGAGGTGATTTTTACGGCTTTCATCTGCTCGGGGAGAGTGTTGCCAAGAGCATTCCCTCCCAGGGCGATGACGATACGCTTTTTCTTTTCCATAGAGGACCTCCCAGAATTAAGCTTCTTTTACAGCGGCTATGGTCTCTACTTCGCAGAGTACCCCTTTTGGCAGTTCCTTTACTGCAACGCAGGAACGCGCCGGTTTTCCGGTGAAATATTTTGCATAGACTTCGTTAAACGCGGCAAAATCTTTCATATCTGCGAGGAAGCAGGTCGTTTTTACCACATCGGTAAATGCGGCGCCCTGACTTTCCAACAAAGCCTGAATATTTTTCATAACCTGTTCTGTCTGTTCCTCTATTGTAGTACCTACGACTTCTCCGGTCTGCGGGCTTAAAGGTATCTGACCTGAAAAAAAGGCGATGCCATTTAACACGATTCCCTGTGAATAAGGTCCGATTGCTGCAGGTGCGTTTTTTGTATCAACATATCTTAACATATGATTTCTCTCCTTTACTGATTTGAATTATTACTCAAAAACTCTTGGTGTTTTTCTGTCTTCCAGTTTTTTCAGAATATCTGCCGGATCTGCGAATTTTGCAAGGAAGATCATAGCGGCGATGATATATGGTTTATAACTTGCTTCTTTATAAAGAGGATCTCTGTAACGATCAAATACGCTGGCGTCAACTTCTCCGGTTTCACAGCTTACGCCTGTAATGTCTGCCGGCAGACAGTGCAGATAGAGAGCCTTGCCGTCTTTTGTTGTTTTCATCAGTTCTTCTGTACAAGCCCAGTCTTTATGTTCTGCATTCTGCGCGAGCAGTTCTTTCTCTAACTTATCGATTCCATCAAAATCACCGTTCCCATACAGTTCTGTACGTTTTTCCATGGCAGCAAAAGGAGCCCAGCTCTTTGGATATACAATATCAGCGTCTTTGAATGCTTCTTCCATACTGTTTGTCTTTGTGAAAGTACCGCCGGATTTCTTTGCGTTTTCAGCAGCTACAGCCTCTACTTCCGGGAATACTTCATATCCTTCTGGATGTGCAAGAACAACATCCATTCCAAAACGTGTCATAAGTCCGATCACACCCTGTGGAACAGATAGAGGCTTTCCGTAGGAAGGAGAGTAAGCCCATGTCATGGCAAGCTTCTTCCCTTTTAGATTTTCTACGCCGCCAAATTCATGGATGATGTGGAGCATATCTGCCATGGCCTGCGTAGGGTGATCGATGTCGCACTGCAAGTTTACAAGCGTTGGTTTCTGTTCCAGGATACCGTCTTTATTTCCCTGTGTCACGGCGTCTACTACTTCATGCATGTAAGCATTTCCTTTGCCAATATACATATCATCACGAATTCCGATGACATCAGCCATGAAAGAGATCATGTTGGCTGTTTCTCGAACAGTTTCTCCATGTGCTACCTGGGATTTCCCTTCATCTAAATCCTGGACTTCCAGACCAAGTAAGTTACATGCAGAAGCAAAAGAGAAGCGGGTACGTGTGGAGTTGTCACGGAAGAGAGAGATTCCCAGACCGCTTTCAAATACTTTTGTAGAAATATTATTTTCACGCATAAAACGCAGTGCGTCAGCAAGAGTAAAGACTGCTTCCAGTTCTTCGTCGGTCTTTTCCCATGTAAGGAAAAAGTCTCCATTGTACATATCCTTAAAGTTCAAAGAATTGAGCTTATCAATATAATCCTGTAAAGTTTTCATTTCTGCCATTTTTGTTTTCCTCCTTAGATAAAAGTATAATCTGATTTTAAGATTTTATATACCCGTTCGGGTACCTCGTAGCACATGTCTTACGGGCGGGAGTCGCCCGATAAGACATGCATTTTTGTTTTTGGTCTATTCTTCGCAGTAAACAGTCGGGAGTGCGGCATATACGGCTGCGCATACTACGAGGTCAGCTTTCCATGTCTTTTCGTTCGGCGCATGTGCCTGTGCTTCTGCTCCAGGACCAAAACCGATACATGGGATACCGTTTCTTCCCATGATGGATACGCCGTTTGTAGAGAATGTCCATTTGTCTGTCAGCGGACGGCTTTGGCGCATTTCAATCGTTTCCTCTGTACCAATTCGTTTGTCCCCGTAAAGAGAAGTATAGGCTTTTTCAAGAGCTTTTGTTACTTTGTGATTTTTTGGTATCGCCCATGTTGGGAAGTAACATTCGATTTCGTAAACACATCCTGTGTAAGACGGACGATCATAATTATACATAGATACTTTTACATCGTCTCCGTATTTCTTTACACTTGGAAGAGCACGGATCTCATCCAGGCAGCTTTCCCATGTCTCGCCGAATGTCATACGACGGTCAAGAGATACTGCGCAGGAGTCTGCCACTGCACAGCGGCTTGGTGATGTATAGAAAATCTGAGATACAGTGACTGTTCCACGGCCAAGGAAACGAGCTTCTTCCCAGTCGGGATTGTATTTCGGGTTCAACATTTTTACCAGGCCTTTGATCTCTGTCTCATCGGCATCATCGTTTTCGTTCAGAGCACGTACATCCTGGAGGATGTCAGCCATTTTGTAGATGGCGTTATCTCCACGCTCTGGAGCGGAACCATGGCAGGATACCCCTTTGACATCTATCCGGATCTCCATACGTCCACGCTGTCCACGATAAATTCCGCCGTCTGTAGGCTCTGTAGAGACAACAAATTCCGGGCGGATTTTATCTTCATTGATGATATACTGCCAGCACAGTCCGTCACAGTCTTCTTCCTGGACAGTACCTGTTACGAGTACGGTATATTTGTCATTTAAAAGTCCCAGATCTTTCATGATACGCGCGCCGTATACAGCGGATACGATACCGCCGCACTGATCGGATACACCGCGTCCGCCGATTTCTGTATCAGATTCGAAACCTTCATAAGGATCAAAATCCCAGTTGTCTATATTTCCGATTCCTACTGTATCAATATGTGCGTCAAAACCGATCAGCGTTTTTCCGGTTCCCATGTATCCGAGCACATTTCCCTGGGGATCGATCTCGACTTTGTCGAATTCCAGTTTTCTCATCTCTTCGGCAATGCGGTCGATATGCGCTTTTTCACCGCAGCTCTCACCGGGATTTTTGACAATTTCCCGCAGAAACTTTGTCATATCCGCTTCGTAATTTTTGGCTGCTTCTTTGATTTTGTTGAAATCCATAATTTTCTCTCCTTATTAAAATAATGATAGTTTATAGGTTATTTGTCATTTCCGTCCCATACGATGGATCTATATCTTCCGGGATCTGTATCTCCTTCGGTAGAGAAGAGCAGTACCCTAGAGTTTTCATCCAGGCCAAGATGCTCTCTTAAAGGTTTATATTCTTCCATAGTCATGATACAGGATAAAACTCCGAACGGAGCCGCGCCGGATTCTCCGGAAGTGACAGGAGTATCCCCTTTGATCGGAGCGGCAAGCATACGCATGCCCTTTGCAGCAGCCCAGTCAGGAGCGGCCACAAATGTATCCACATGATTTTTCAGGATATCCCAGGAGATCGTGTTAGGTTCTCCGCAGGCAAGACCTGCCATGATCGTTACCATATCGCCGTCTACGATACGCAGCTCTCCGTCACCTGCACAGGCTCCTTTATACAGACATGCAGCGGCTTCTGCCTCCACGACAACGACTTTTGGCGGATTATCTGGATAGCGGTTAGCAAAATATCCCTGTACTGCTCCGGCAAGAGAACCAACACCTGCCTGGATAAATACGTGGGTAGGACGATCACATCCGGCTGTATGGAGCTGTTCATCCGCTTCCATTGCCATCGTACCGTATCCCTGCATGATCCAGGCAGGAATTTCCTCATATCCATCCCATGCGGTATCCTGTACCATGATCCCATTCTCTGTTTTTTCTGCCATTGCGTTTGCCATGCGGACACATTCGTCATAGTTGTATTCTTCGATCGTCGCCTGCGCACCTTCTGCGAGAATATTATCTAAACGTGTCTGTGTTGTGCCCTTTGGCATGAGGACAACAGATCTTTGTCCGAGTTTGTTGGCAGCCCATGCGACACCGCGGCCGTGATTTCCGTCAGTAGCGGTGAAAAAGGTTGCCTGCCCGAACTCTTTTTTTAATTCTTCTGATGTCAGCACCTGATAGGGAAGCTCTGATACATCTCGGCCTGTCTGTTTTGCAATGTATCTTGCCATGGCAAAAGAACCGCCGAGAACTTTGAAGGCATTGAGTCCGAACCGATAAGATTCATCCTTGACATACACATCGCCAAGACCCAGATAAGACGCCATATGTTTTAAATCTGCAAGCGGTGTCACGCTGTACTGAGGAAAGCTTTTGTGGAAGTTCCTTGCTTTTTCGACCTCTTCAAGCGCCATGACTTTTAGCTGTGAATCTTCGGTTTTAGGCATATTGTTTATTGCCCATTTGATTGTTTCCATTGTTTGAAACCTCCTTTTATGATTTGAATAATGTGATATCTAGATGTAGAAGCTATTTCCCGGCATCCATATAACTGTAGAGAGTGAATTTGGAAATGCCAAGAAAAGAAGATACTTTGTCACCGGATTTGGTGATCAAAAAAGCACCGGCATCATTTAAGTATTGCACAACTTTGATCTTGTCGTCTTTGTTCATCAGCGCAACAGGTTTTCCGACTAAAGCAGTTGCCTGTTCAATGAGCTGATCTAACAGCTCTGAGACATTATGTGTGATGGTCGCAGGCGCATCTTCCTCGTTGCCGTCGGTGCGCTTTTCTGCTTCCGTCTGTATAAGTGGCTGAACAGCCGCCTGTGCCGCAATCAGAGGCGTTATATCGTAATTTAGAGAGAAGATATAAGAGATTGTATGATCTTCTCCGCGAATGTACATTGTACTGGATTTCAGAATCCTTCCGTCCTCTGTTTTCGTAAGATAAGACAACTTATCTTGTATTTTATCGGGATCAGATTTCAATGCTTCTAGTACGATGCCGGAAGGTCCGTCGCCTTCTTGCCGGTTGGATACATGGCCGTTTTCAATATAGACGATAGAACGGTTTAGATCTTCCTGATTTAAATCGTGGATGACGATTTCGCAGGAAGTGCCAAATTGTACAGCGAGACCATGGGCAAGCTGCTTTAGTAAAGTGAGTCTATTTGCCATGTCGATCCTCCTTTCTTCAGGGGAAATTTAAGTGACCGCGATATATGCAGCTCACTGCTTTTGCAGCAAACAGGAGCTGCGCCTTTAAACTCATCATATCATAAAAAAAACGAAAATCAATACTTTTTCTAAAAAAAATTTAGGCAACTAAAAATAATTTAGAATTTGTATTGCAATTGTAAAAAATTGATGTTATTCTATATACAACAAAAGCTGTCTGAAAAAATTTGTATGAAAAAGGAGACGGAAAATATGTTGATTTTAGGAAATGGAAGGGTGATCACAAGAGACAAAAGCAGCCCCTTTATAGAAAATGGCGCAGTAGCTCTTGAGGGAAATTCGATTCAAAAAGTGGGCAGTCTGGAAGAGATAAAAGGTATGTATCCGGACGCAGAGTTCATTGATGCAAAAGGTGGATTGATCATGCCGGCATTCATCAATGCCCATGAACATATTTACAGTTCATTTGCAAGAGGTTTGGCTATCAATGGATATGATCCGAAAGGGTTTTTGGATATTTTAGACGGTATGTGGTGGACGATAGACCGGAATCTGACGCTGCAAGACACATATTTAAGTGCTATGGCCACGTATATTGAGTGTATTAAAAACGGGGTGACGACGATTTTCGACCATCATGCCAGCTTTGGTTCTATAAGAGGGTCTTTATTTGAGATAGAAAGAGCTGCAAAAGAAACAGGCGTGCGTTCTTGCTTGTGTTATGAGATCTCCGACAGAGATGGGAAGGACAAGGCAAAAGAAGGCGTACTGGAAAATGCAGAGTTTATCCGCCATGCTTTACAGGACGATACGGGAATGATCGCCGGTATGATGGGAATGCATGCGCAGTTTACAATCTCCGATGAGACAATGGCGCTTGCGGCTGAACATAAGCCGGATGGAGTCGGATATCATATCCATGTGGCGGAAGGGATCGAAGACCTGCATCACTGTCTGAAGACATATGGAAAGCGGATCGTAGATCGTTTGATGGATCATGGGATCCTCGGTGAGAAAACACTGTTGGGACATTGTATTTATATCAATCCGCACGAGATGGAACTGATCAAGGAGACAGATACAATGGTTGTACATAATCCGGAGTCGAATATGGGAAATGCCTGTGGATGTCCGCCTACCATGGAACTTGTTCACAGAGGGATACTGACCGGATTGGGAACAGATGGATATACACATGATATGATGGAATCTTTCAAAGTGGCAAATGTATTGCATAAACATCACCTGTGTGATCCGAATACCGCTTGGGCAGAAGTTCCGCAGATGTTGTTTGAAAATAACGCAAAAATCGCGGGGCGCTATTTCAAGCAGGAGTTAGGCGTCTTAAAAGAAGGGGCGGCAGCGGATGTGATCATTGTCAACTACGATCCGCTTACACCTATGCATGCTGGAAATGTTAACGGACATCTTGTGTTTGGTGTAACCGGACATGACGTGGTGACGACGGTAGCAAATGGAAAAGTCCTTATGAAAGACCGGAGACTGACGGGGATCGATGAGGCGAAAGTGATGGCAGACTGCCGGCAGGCAGCTGCGGAACTGGCAAGCAGGATCAACAGTAAGTAAAAACGGTAAGAGGTAAAAATTATAGAAAGGGTGCACAAAGCATAAAAGGAAGCAACAGTGAATACAGAAAAAAGCAACAGAAAGGATAATACAGAATTATTTAAATGGGATGGGAATCCTTCTTTCGGACAGATACTGCCTCTGGCGGCACAGCATGTGCTGGCTGCTGTGGTTGGCTGTGTAACGCCGGCAATCCTGGTGGCAAACGCGGCAAATAATGCAGGCGGAAATGTGAATATGGGACTTTTGATACAAATGTCTCTTGTTTTTGCCGCATTGTCAACTTTCTTACAGTTATATGGGAACAGGATACATTTAGGCTCCGGCCTTCCGGTCATCATCGGAGTCAGCTTTGCCTATGTGCCGACCATGACGGCGATCGCGGCACAGGCAAAGAGCGTGGATACGATACTGGGAGCGATGGTGATCGGTGGTATAGTGGCTATCCTCGTGGGCCTGTTTATCAAACAGATACGAAAGGTATTTCCTCCGCTTGTGATCGGGACCGTCATATTTGCGATCGGTCTGTCGCTTTATACGACGGCTGTTAATTACATGGCCGGAAATCCGTCTAATACATATGAAGTGATCGTAGAAGAACAGGGAAAGACAGCGGCGTTAGTATTTGGTTCCTGGCAGAACTGGCTGGTGGCGTTTATCACACTGGGGATCGTAGTAGTCTTGAATCATTACGGAAAAGGTCTGTTCAAACTCGCCTCCATTTTGATCGGTCTTGTCTGCGGTTATATCGTAGCGCTTTGTTTTGGAATGGTAGATTTCTCCGCGTTGTCAAGCGCAGGATGGTTTCAGCTTCCAAAGCCTTTGGAGTTTGGTATGAGTTTTGAGATTTCGGCGATCCTTCCATTGGCGATCCTTTTCCTTGTCAATTCTATACAGGCGATGGGAGACTTCTCTGCGACGACCAGCGGCGGCATGGACAGGCTGCCCACAGATAAGGAATTAAACGGAGGTATCATCGGATATGGAATCAGTAATATTGTAAGCGCTTGTTTTGGCTGCCCTCCGACTGCGACGTTCAGCCAGAACGTCGGGATCGTTGGCTCTACAAAAGTAGTGGCGAGAAAGGTATTTTCGATGTCGGCGGCTATTTTGCTTATAGCAGGTCTGATCCCGAAATTTTCCGCATTGCTCCGGACGATCCCACAGTGCGTGCTGGGTGGAGCTGTAGCTTCTGTATTTGCATCTATCGCGATGACAGGGATCAAACTGCTTGTCACAGAAAAACTGACGTTCCGTAACACGACTGTAGCAGGTCTATCCATTGCAATCGGAATGGGCGTGTCCTTAAGCAAAGGATGTTTAGATCAGATGACGCAGAGTATCCACAGCGCGCTGAATATGGGAATGAGTCTGGAGAACTTCCAGTCTATCATCAATAATACCTTTGCATCTTCCCCGGTCGTGCTGGCAACGATTTTCGCAGTGCTTTTGAATTTATTGCTGCCAAAGGACAAACCTGAGACGGAGTAGATAAATTGGATAAAAAAGGATATTGGAGGAAAGAATATGAGTGATATAATGAGACCGATGGCTTTTGACCAGTTATTAGAATGGATCCTGACGGAAAAGAAACAGGCAGGCACAGTATTTGGAGAACACCATCCCTATTATGCGGATGCAAAATATAACAGGACACTTTTTGGACGTCCTCTTGAGACGCCTGTCGGACCGGCAGCAGGTCCTCACACACAGCTGACCCAGAACATCGTAGCTGCGTACTATACGGGAAGCCGTTTTTTTGAACTGAAGACTGTACAGGTGATGGACGGAGCAGAATTATCGGCCTGTGTCAATAAGCCGTGTATCAAGGCGGACGACGAATGTTATAACTGTGAGTGGTCGACGGAACTTTATGTGTCTGAGGCAATGGAAGAATATATCAAGGCATGGTTTCTTCTAAAAGTGTTATCTAAAGAATTTGCCTTGGGCAGTATGGATGGTTTCCAGTTCAACATCAGTGTAGGATATGACTTGGAAGGGATCAAATCTGAGAAGATCGATCGCTTTTTGAACACTATGCAGCATGCGCAGGAATCCGCGATTTTTAAAGAGTGCAAGTCTTACCTGTTAGAGCATGTGGATCTGTTTGCTCATGTGACAAAAGAAGATATTGAAGGGATTTCTGGTGATATATGTAATTCTGTTACAATCTCCACACTGCACGGATGTCCTCCGCAGGAGATCGAGAAGATCGCCATGTATCTGATCACGGAAAAGGGCTTTCACACGTTTATCAAGTGCAATCCGACTCTTCTGGGATATGAGTATGCCAGAAAGACAATGGATGAAATGGGATATGATTACGTTGCCTTCGGTGATTTTCATTTTCTGGATGATCTGCAGTATGAAGACGCAGTCCCGATGCTTACAAGGCTTGTGAAAGTGTGCGAGGAGCGCAATCTGGAATTTGGCGTGAAGATTACAAATACATTCCCGGTAGATGTAAAACAGAAGGAACTGCCCAGTGAGGAAATGTACATGTCAGGAAAATCCCTGTATCCGCTGTCCATCTCCCTGGCAGCAAAGCTGGCAGAAGAATTTGACGGAAAGCTTCGCATCTCTTATTCCGGCGGAGCGGACTATCACAATATCAAAGGAATCGTAGAGGCAGGTATCTGGCCGGTAACAGTGGCGACGACACTGCTAAAACCAGGTGGATATGATAGAATGACGCAGATTGCGTCACTGCTGCAAAAAGAAGGGGACGTGTTTGAAAAAGTCAATGCAGAAGCCACAAGCAGACTTGCAGAAGAAGCTAAGACAAGTCCCTATCATGTAAAAGCGGTTAAACCGCTTCCTTCCAGAAAGATGAAAAAGCAGGTGCCGCTGTTAGACTGTTTCGTCGCGCCATGTAAGGAAGGATGTCCGATACATCAGGATATTCCGGCGTATCTTCAGCTTGTAAAAGAGGAAAAATATGAAGAGGCCATGAAGGTGATCACAGAAAAAAATCCGCTTCCATTTATCACAGGCACGATCTGCGCACATCCGTGTATGGGAAAATGTACCCGTAATTTTTACGAGGATCCGGTACATATCCGTGCGATGAAACTGGTGGCAGCCAAGCACGGATACGATGCGTTGTTTGAGAAAATACAGACACCGGCTGTTACAAGTAAAGGAAAAGCAGCGGTGGTCGGAGGCGGTCCGGCAGGTATGGCGGCAGCGTACTTTTTAAGAAGGGCGGGCATGTCCGTTACTTTATTTGAGAAGACAGGCTCTCTTGGCGGCGTAGTACGTCATGTGATCCCAGAATTTCGTATCTCTTCAGAGGCGATCGACAAAGATCAGGCCCTGCTTGAGAAAATGGGTGTAGATATCCGTCTGCATACAGAAATAGACGGTGTGGAAACACTGAAAAAACAAGGTTATACATCGGTGATCCTGGCAGTAGGCGCATATGAACCTGGTGTGTTAAAACTGGAAGCAGGCGAGACGGTAAATGCTTTGGAATTTCTGTCCAGATTTAAGGAGACGGAAGGAAATATAGATATCGGGAAAAACGTTGTCGTTATCGGCGGCGGCAACACGGCAATGGATACCGCAAGAGCAGCGAAGCGCGCAAAAGGTGTGGAGCACGCATATCTCGTATACAGAAGGACAAAGCGGTATATGCCGGCAGATGAAGAAGAGTTGGTCCTGGCAGTGGAAGACGGAGTGGAATTTATGGAACTGCTTTCTCCTGTAAAGCTGGAAGATAAAGGGTTGCTCTGTGATGTAATGAAATTAGGAGATTTTGACAGTTCCGGGCGAAGAAGCGTTATTCCGACAGGGGAGCAGAAAGTGATCCCTGCAGATACCGTGATCGCGGCGGTAGGGGAAAAAGTACCGTCTGCTTTTTATGAGGCTAATGGTATCCGTGTCAATGAACGGGGCAGAGCATTCGTCAATGAAGAAACATTGGAGACAAGTGTTTCCGGCGTCTATGTGATAGGCGACGGACTTTACGGACCGGCAACAGTGGTAGAGGGGATCCGTGACGGAAAAAAAGCGGCGGAGGCGATCATCGGCGCGGCATTGTGCAAGGAAACAGAAATAAAGACAGAGGAGACAGTCATCTATGAGAGAAAAGGAAATCTGTCCGATCTGCATTCCGACAAAGAAGAAAGCGGCAGATGCTTAAGCTGCTCTGCTATATGTGAGAACTGTGTGGAAGTCTGTCCGAACAGGGCCAATCTGTCCATCCGTGTTCCGGGAATGGAAAAACATCAGATCATCCATGTAGATTATATGTGCAACGAATGTGGAAACTGCAGAAGTTTCTGTCCGTATGACAGTGCGCCTTACCTGGATAAATTTACACTTTTTGCAGATGAGAAAGATATGGCGGACAGCAAGAATCAGGGCTTTGCCGTATTGGACAGAGAAAAGATCAAATGCGCGGTCAGATTTATGGGCGAGACTCTCATCTGGACAAAGGGAGAAAAGACGCATATTCCGGAGGCTTTGTTAAGGCTGATGGAAGCAGTCTGCACAGACTATGCTTATCTTCTCAGATAAGAAGCATTTTATAAAACAGTATGATCCGACTGTGATTTTACAAGGGCAAGAAACGGTATGAGGCGAATAGACATACGATATAAAAGAGGACAAGATTGGTGCAGAACAGATTCACTGCTTGAGATCACGGGGGCGGCATATATGGATGCCCCGGTGATCTCTGTAGTCGGAGCAGGCGGAAAGACGACAACGATCTGGCGGATGGCAGAAGAATTTGTGAAGCGGAACAAACCGGTGATCGTCACGACGACGACGCATATGAAAAAAGAAACATTTCCGTGGTTTTTATGCGAGCCTTCTGTAGGTGAGATGGAAAGACTGCTGGAAGCGTATAAAAAAGTGTGCGTAGGTGTTCCGGCCGAAAATGGGAAAATACAAAGTGTACCTAAGGAGTTCCTGGGAGAAATCTTGAAGCTGGGACGCCCGGTTTTGATCGAAGCAGACGGAGCAAAGCATATGCCTGTAAAAGTCCCGGCGGAGCATGAGCCTGTGATCTTGCCGCAGAGTACGCATGTATTTGCTGTTTATGGAATGGACGCAGTGGGAAGTACGATAGAAGAGGCATGCTTTCGCAGGAAAAGGGCAGAAATACTTTTGCGGAAATCCGGCAAAGAAAAGATTACTGCACAGGATATTGCGATGTTGGTTTCATCAGAATATGGAGGCAGAAAAAATTGTCCGCCGGACACAGGATACTGGGTCATTTTGAATAAAGCGGAAGGCGCATCCCGCCTTGCGGCAGCAGAAGAAATCTGTTGGATACTGCAAAGAGAAGGAATAAAAAATGTACTTGTGACGGGTGAAGGAGTGCAAAGCAGAACATGAAAATATTGATAAAGGGTGCGGGAGATCTGGCAACGGGGATCGCATCCAGGCTGTATGGATGCGGACATCAGATCGTGATGACAGAATTGGAAGTTCCCCTGACAGTGAGAAGAAGCGTGGCGTTGTCCAGAGCAGTCTATGAAAAATGTGCACAGGTAGAAAATATGACGGGGATCTGCGCAGGTTCACGCAAAGAGATAGAAGATATTTTGGAAAAAGGAGACATCCCAGTCGTTGTAGACGAGAAAGCAGAGACACGCTTTTGGTTTCGCCCAGATGTAGTGATAGATGCGATCTTGGCAAAAAGAAATTTGGGAACTTCCATTATGGATGCGCCCCTCGTGATCGGAGTAGGACCGGGCTTTACGGCAGGAGAGGACTGTCACTGCGTGGTGGAGACAAAACGGGGGCATACGTTGGGAAGCCTGATTTGGCAGGGAAGCGCTATTGCGAATACAGGAGTACCCGGAGAGGTGGGAGGCTATACGACGGAGAGGCTGATACGCGCGTCGGCGGATGGGATCATGGAGCCGAAGGTACAGATCGGGCAGCAGGTAGAAAAAGGACAGATCGTGGCGGTGACAGGAGGAATTCCGGTCTTTGCACAGATGTCCGGGATCGTAAGAGGTATGCTGCAAAGTGGTGTCTGGGTCAGACAAGGGCTGAAAATAGGGGATATCGACGCAAGAAGTGACGCAACCCATTGCATTTCTATTTCTGACAAGGCACGTGCGATAGGGGGAGGCGTCTTGGAGGCAGTCAGCAGGTTTGAACATATGAACGGGCGCTTTGCGATCGTTATTTTAGCGGCAGGCAAAGGAGAGCGATTCGGTGAGAATAAGCTTAAAGTCTCATTTTCTGACAGTATACTCTATGAGATCATGCTGCAAAAAGCGGCCGCTTTTTCCGGGTATCCTGTCATTGTGGTGACGGGATATGAGGAGATAGAAAAAGCAGCGGAGCAAAAAGGGTTTTTCGTAGTAAGAAATCAAGAGCCGGAACAAGGGATTTCCCGTTCTGTAAAGCTAGGGCTGGAAAAAGTGTTGGAGATAGACAGCACGATACAGGGAGTGCTTTTTACAGTATGCGATCAGCCGAATTTGAAGATCTCGACGATACAGAGGATCTTCAACGAGGCGTTCTGCCATCCCGGGCAGATCGTCTGCGCCGGTGAGGATGGAGAAACGAGGAATCCGGTTTTGTGGGATAAAAGAGACTTTCCTGCACTTTTGACTTTGACGGGAGATAGCGGAGGAAGGCAAATATTAAAACACCACTTAAACAGGGTGCGGATTATAGAAACAGAAAAGGGAGAACTTTTGGATATCGATCGTCCAAAAGACCTGGAATGTTTAAGAAAGGAAGTGGGTGTATGATCACTGTTCTAGTAAACGGGAAGAAATATGAAGTGGAGAAGGACAAAAAATTGATGCGATTTCTGCGGGATGATCTGCATCTTACGTCTGTAAAAGACGGATGCAGCCAGGGCGCATGCGGGACATGTACAGTTCTTGTAGAGGGAAAAACGACAAGAGCTTGTATACCAATGCTTTCTAAAGTAGAAGGAAAAGAGATCCTGACGGTGGAAGGGCTAAGTGACAGGGAAAAAGAGGTGTATACGTATGCCTTTGCCACTGCGGGGGCAGTACAGTGCGGTTTCTGTATTCCAGGGATGGTGATGTGTGCCAAGGGTCTGCTTGATAAGACTTCTGATCCTTCCCGGTTAGAGGTGATCGCGGCGATACGAAATAATATCTGCCGCTGCACTGGGTATAAAAAGATTATCGAAGGAATCCTTTTAAGCGCAAAGATTTTCAGAGAAAACTTGGATGTTCACGAAGAAAGTGGAAAAGTGACGGTAGGACAGGCAATGCAGCGGATTGATGCCAAAGAAAAAGTGACAGGTACCGGAGAATATCCGGATGATATTTATCTAGAAGGGATGATCTACGCAAGCGCAGTACGCTCCGAATATCCGCGGGCGAAAGTGCTTGCGATCCATGCAGAGGAAGCACTTGCCATGGACGGAGTGATCGGGGTCTATACGGCGCAGGATGTGCCGGGAAATGTCAAGGTAGGACACTTAAAACAGGACTGGGATACGATGATTCCTGTGGGTGGTATCACGCATTATCTGGGCGATGCGATATGCCTTGTGGCGGCGGAAAATCAGGAAATACTGGAAAATGCTAAAACGAAGATCAAGATTGATTACGAGGTGCTTACGCCGGTTTTGGATCCTTTTGAGGCAATGCAGGAAGGCGCTCCTCTTGTGCACAGTACGGGAAATGTGCTGGCACATGAACATCTGGTGAGAGGAAATGCGGATGAGGTGATCGCAGCGTCGAAATATAAGGTTACAAGACATTATGAGACGCCTTGGACAGAGCATGCATTTTTGGAACCGGAATGTGCGGTGGCAATGCCTTTTGATGATGACGGTGTATTCATTTATTCTAGTGATCAGGGAACCTATGATACACAACATGAATGTTCTATCATGCTGGGGCTTCCACCGGAAAAAGTGATCGTGGAAAATAAGCTGGTAGGCGGTGGTTTTGGAGGTAAAGAGGACGTCAGTGTGCAGCATCATGCGGCTTTGGTTGCCTACTTAACGAAGCGGATCGTGAAGGTAAAACTTTCCAGACAAGAAAGTATCGTAGTACATCCTAAGCGTCATCCTATGTGGATGGATGTTACGACAGCTTGTGATGAAAATGGATATCTGACGGCTATGAAGGCAGTCGTTGTCTCTGATACAGGCGCATATGCTTCTCTTGGAGGACCAGTTTTACAGCGTGCCTGTACACATGCGGCAGGGCCGTATAATTTCCAGGTGATCGATATTGATGGGAAAGCAATCTACACGAACAATCCACCTGCAGGAGCATTCAGAGGATTTGGCGTGACGCAGACTTGCTTTGCTTCTGAAAGGAATTTAGATCTTTTGGCGGAACTGGTGGGGATATCACCGTGGGAGATACGGTACCGGAATGCGATACGTCCAGGGCAGGTTCTGCCAAACGGACAGATCGCAGATGCGTCTACCGGTGTGGCAGAAACACTGGAGGCAGTTAAGGAAGTCTATGAAAGTGAGCCTTATGCAGGTATCGCATGCGCTATGAAAAACGCAGGGGTCGGAGTAGGGCTTCCCGACTGGGGACGCTGCCGGCTGCTTGTAAAAGGAGGTAAGGTGCAGATCCATGCAGGTGCTTCTTGTATTGGTCAGGGACTGGGGACCGTATTGACACAGGTCATTTCCGAGACAGCAGGTCTGACATTGGAAGAAATAGAATACTGCAGACCAAATACGGCAAATTCACCGGATTCAGGAACAACTTCAGGTTCCCGGCAGACGCTGATCACCGGAGAAGCAGCAAAACGTGCCTGTCAGGAATTGAAGCAAGATTTAGAGAAATACGCACTTTCAGAGTTGGAGGGGAAAGAATATTACGGAGAATATCTTGCCAAGACGGATAAAATGGGCAGTGATGTGCCGAATCCGGTTTCCCATGTGGCTTATGGCTATGCCACACAAGTGTGCGTATTGAATGAAGACGGAACGGTGAAAAAGATTGTTGCCGCTCATGATGTGGGGAAAGCAGTAAATCCTGTCAGTGTAGAAGGGCAGATCGAGGGCGGAGTAGTTATGAGCCTGGGGTACGCGCTGACAGAAAAATACGAACTGAAAGACGGGTATCCGGTATCCAGATACGGAACTCTAGGACTTTTTAAGGCAGATAAGGTGCCGGAAGTGGAGCCGATCATTGTAGAAAAACCAGGAGTGGAGGTCGGATACGGTGCTATCGGTATCGGAGAGATCACATCCATCCCGACAGCGCCGGCTGTTGCAGGAGCATACTACAAATGGAATCACGATTTCCAGACAAAACTGCCTCTGACCGGGACACCTTATGAAAAGAAGAAAAAGTAGGGAGCAGATAACGTTTTAATTTTACTCATCCGATTTCACAGGAAATAGGAGAATCTTCAAGGAACAGGAAGCGGAGGTTGTCATCTAGAAGACAGCCTTCCTTTCTGTTTTTTGTGTTATAGACACCTAATGCCACCGGCAGCAAAAGGGTGATTTCTTATAATGCATATGTTATTTAACTGCCGGTGGTATTATATTGGGACAAAAGTTAAATCTTTTGCTAGACAATAGGATGTAGGTAATATTTCAAGTTGTTTTTAAAAATAACTTGATGTATAATTAAAATATACCTTATCGGGCGAAGCCCGCCTGCCTGCAAGGCATGTATTACGGGATGCCCGGATGGGTATACCTTATCGGGCGAAGCCCGCCTGCCTGCAAGGCATGTATTAGGGGATGCCCGGATGGGCAGAGAATATACATACAGGAGGAAACGTATGAAAAAGAAAAAGATGACGGCAATTTTATTGACTGTGGTTCTGATAGGGATGTTGGCTGCAGGCTGTGGATCTGATCAAAATGGGAAGAAAGAGGTTCCCGAGGATACGCAGAAGAAAAGTAAAGAAGAACCAACGGAACTTTTGATCGCAGCTGCGGCAAGCCTGGAATATTCTTATGAGGATGAATTGATCCCGATGTTTGAAAAGGCAAATCCGGATATCACGGTGAAAGGAACCTATGACAGTTCGGGGAAATTACAGACACAGATCGAAGAGGGAATCGAGGCGGATATTTTTATGTCTGCCGCGGCAAAGCAGATGAATGCGCTAGCAGAGGAGAACTTAGTGGATAAAGACTCGATTGTAAATCTGCTGGAAAATAAGATCGTACTCATTACTCCTGCAGATACAGAACTTGAACTGAAGGAATTCACCGATATTACAAAAGCGGAGACGATCGGCATTGGCGATCCCGCGAGTGTGCCGGTGGGACAGTATGCCCAGGAATCTTTGACAAATCTGGGATTATGGGAGGCAGTATCTGAGAAGGCAAGTCTCGGCACAAATGTGACAGAAGTGCTGAACTGGGTAGCAGAGGGAAGCGCAGATGCAGGTATCGTATATGCGACAGACGCAGCTACGACAGACAGAGTCAAAGTAGTGGCGGAGGCGCCGGCAGACAGCCTGGCAGAACCGGCCATTTATCCGGTAGGCATAGTCACTGCCTCAAAAAACAAAGAAGCAGCACAGAAGTTCGTAGAATTTCTGCAGAGTGAAGAGGCTGTCAAAGTATTTGAAGAATACGGTTTTATCGAATATAATAAATAGAGAAAAATAAGAAGTACAAAGGGGAAGGATCAATGGAACTGTCACCAATTCTGATCTCGCTGAGAACGGCAACAGTATCTATCTTTATTACATTTTTTCTGGGGATGGCTGCTGCCTACGGAGTCGTGCGTATGCGTCATGAAAAATGGAAAATGCTGTGTGATGGGCTTTTGACCCTTCCCCTTGTGCTGCCTCCGACAGTGGCCGGATTTTTCTTACTGTATATATTTGGCATAAAGCGTCCGCTGGGACAGTTTTTTTTAGAGTTTTTCGGTGTGAAGATTGCCTTTTCCTGGGGCGCTACGGTACTTGCTGCAGTTGTGCTCTCTTTTCCGCTGATGTACAGGTCTGCCAGAGGGGCATTTGAGCAGGTGGATGTCGACCTGCTCTATGCAGGCCGGACGTTGGGAATGTCTGAGTGGAAGATCTTTTGGAAAGTGCTGCTTCCCAATGCTATGTCGGGAATCCTGTCAGGCGGTATTCTGGCATTTGCCAGAGGTCTGGGAGAGTTTGGCGCTACAGCGATGATAGCGGGGAATATTGCAGGGAAAACGAGGACTCTTCCGTTGGCAGTCTATTCCAATGTTGCTGCGGGAGATATGCAAGGAGCATACAAATATGTGCTCATACTTGTTTTAATCTCCTTTTTTGTGGTAACTGGTATGAATTATGTAACGTATATATTCCAGAAGCATGACCGGAGGTAAGCAGTGCGTGAATTAGAAGCAGACATACAAAAAAAACTGAAGAATTTTTCTCTTGACATGCAGTTTGCCATGAGGGAAGAAATATTGGGGATACTCGGTGCTTCCGGCTGTGGAAAAAGTATGACATTAAAGGCTATAGCAGGGATTATAACGCCGGACAGCGGGAGGATCAAAACAGAGAGAACCGTATTTTATGACAGCAGATCCAAAACGAATATGACACCGCAGAAAAGAAAGGTTGGATATTTATTTCAGAATTATGCGCTCTTTCCGAATATGACTGTAAAAGAGAATATAGCAATGGGAATTCAGGGAAAAAGAGAAGAAAAACAAAAGAAAGTAGAAAAGCTCTTAGAACAATTTCAGATCAAGGGTCTGGAAAAACAATATCCCTATAAATTATCCGGTGGTCAGCAACAAAGAACAGCGCTTGCAAGGATACTTGCGTCAGAGCCGGATATTTTACTTCTGGATGAACCATTTTCTGCTATGGACAGTTATTTAAAGGAAGAACTCCAGCTGGAATTAAGAGAACATCTAAAGAATTTTACAGGATGCACGATCATTGTAAGTCATGATCGGGATGAAATATACCGGCTCTGTGATAAAACGATGGTTATGGGGGAGGGCGTGAATCTGATCTGTGGAGACACAAAGGGACTTTTTGCGCGTCCAAGGAAAATGTTGGCAGCTAGACTGACAGGATGTAAGAATATATCTAAAGCGAAACAGATAAAGGAAAATACTGTATATGCTATAGACTGGGGGGTGGAACTGAAGGTAAGGGGAAGCATACCGCAGAAGCTGGCATATGTAGGGATCCGGGCGCATGATTTTTTGCCTGTTGGTTCTTCTGAGACATGTGAAAACCGGATCCGAATACGATCGGGAGAAAGATCAGAAGCTCCCTTTGAGTGGATCTTACTCTTTCAAAACGCGGAGGATCCAAAGAAAGCGATGTGGATGAAGAGGGAACGCGGCGACAGGCAGATACCGGAATTTGTGACAGTGGATCCGGGGAAAATATTACTGTTGGAGGAATGATAAGTTGTATCCATTGGTAAAAGTTAAAGTTTATAATGAAGATTTGGTGTTTGGTCCAGGACTTACCATGCTTCTTGCCAGGATCCAAGAGACAGAATCCATGAAAGAAGCGTGCAGTGTGATGGGGATGTCCTACAGCAAAGGATGGAAGATCGTTAACCGGGCAGAAAAAGAACTGGGATATGAACTGATCAGTCGTCAGCATGGCGGCAGCAGGGGCGGAAAGTGCAAAATTACAGAAAAAGGACTCTCGCTTATGAAGCGGTATGAGAAAATGGAAGCAGAAGTGCAGGAATATACAAAAAAAATATTCCAGGATTATTTTCCGGAATATCGTTTGAACTGATCGATACTTTAGGCGAAGGCCAATGACTGCATCGCAGACTGCAGACACAGCCATTGCCTTCTGTTTTCATATATTCAGAATACTAGGAAAATATGAATCTGTTGTGACAAGAATTAGAAGAAATTCTAAACATTATTAAAAAGAAATAAAGTAAAAAATAAAAAGAAAATCATTTTGCCAGAACGGTGTGCATTGCTTCTTTTGCAGCGGAGACCCACCGTTCTTTTTGTGCCTCAAATTGCTCATGCAGCCAGGCAATCGCATTGTCCATGCCTTCTTCGGTTAATGGAAAAGAAGCGTTTTCTTTTTCCGCGTCCGGGGTCTTTTCAAAGGACCAGGGCTCTGGATAAATATAAACAGTAAAAGATTCCTTGCTTTCATCACATTGAAAAAAATACCGCATGCCGCTGTGGCTGCCTGAGAAAGGTTCTTTTTTTAACCCGCCTACGGGAATTAGTGTTTTATCGATCATTTTGTGTCTCCTTTTTTGTGTAGTCTGTGCATATTTTCACTGCCAGATAGAGCAGGACCGCATCACGGAATTTGCGGGGATTCAGTCCACATTTTTTATAAATATGATCCAGCTTATACTGCAGTGTGTTTTTGTGGAGGAAAAGCTGCTGTGCAGTCTGTAAAAGAGACATATCATTCTCAAAATAGACGGAGAGCAATGAAAGTTCTGCCTCTGTCAGTGGAAAGATCGTCCGGTTTAAATAGGCATTCCTGTTTTCAGGCGTCAAGGAAGATAAAAAGAGTTCCAATGTGAGATGATCGAAAACAGCAAAATGCAGTTTGGTATCGGATAGACTATTTAAAGCGGTTATAGCACTGGAGTAAGACTCTGATAGAGAAATACCCCGGACGGCTTTTCCAACTGCCAGACACAAACAGTCAGCGTATTTGTCAGCAAATGCTTGCAGATCGTCTGTATACTGGATAAAAGAGTCCTCTTCCATTAAGGCCAGATATTCGTTGGGATAATGATACGTATACAGTACAGTCCGCGTGCGGGAAAACAGATCCAAGATCTGCTGTTCCATTACAGGAAGGCTGTCTGGACGGTAAGCGGTACTGAGCCGGATGATAAGGATCCGTTTTTCGCTTTCCTTTCCTATATGCATTTCTTCTAAACAATGTAAGATATAGTCATAGTTCTCAAGTTTTCCACCGATGAGGGCATGGAGGATATAATGACGTTTTTCTGCCTGTGTTCTGGAAAATGCGTTGACTTCCTGCTCACGGATAAGAAGTCGGGTGATCCGTTCTGCAAGATAGGCAAATTTGCGGACTTCTTCCGGCTCTCCGCTGATACCGATCACGGCAATGATGACGTCCTTGTAGTGGACAGGGAGGTTCACTCCCTTGTACGTGCCGGAAAATTCTGTATTTGTGTCAACTTCCAGCATATTTCCTATTTGGGCCGCTTTTCGGCCGATTTCATGGAATGTACCGATACGCTGTATATCGGTACTTGCGAAAATGATCCCGGAGCAGTCGATAAAATTGACGTCATGTCCACAGACATCTTTTACAGTGTTTACAATCTGCTGTGCCAGGTCATGATCAATACTGGAAAGCATAATATTCCTCCTTTTCTAGAAACCTCTATAAAAGAGTATAAAGAAAAAAGAGAATAAATACCATAGAAAATTGCAAAAATATTTTACAGTGCTATAATAAAATAGAAGACAAATAAGAACGGAGGAGATTTTAATGAAAATAGCAGTAACCTATGAAGACGGACAGATCTTTCAGCATTTCGGACATTGTGAGGAATTCAAGGTATACGAGACAGAGGAAGGTAAAGTGCAGGCGGCACAGGTGATAAATGCAAATGGAAGTGGGCATGGTGCTCTTGCAGGATTTTTGCAGGAAAATGGAGTAGACGTACTTATCTGCGGAGGAATCGGAGGAGGCGCACGCACAGCGCTCCAAGAAGCTGGAATTCAATTGTATCCGGGCGCATCCGGAGACGCAGATGAGAACATCAGAGCGTTTCTGGACGGCAAGTTAAATTTTGATCCAGATACGACCTGCAGTCATCATCACCATGCAGAGGGAGAAGCCTGCGGCAGTCACCACTGCGGTGAAGATAAACATGGCTGTACAGGCAAATAAAGCTGTTAGTACAATGCAAAACCCGGTATAGGAACAAAAAAGAGTACCCTTTATGCTCACACGTGCATATCGCAATACAGGCCTTGTAGGCGGGCGTGCTGCGCATGCTAAGGGATTGTTCCATACCGGGATATTTTATGTCATGAAGGGAGCGGAAGCAGGCGGTGAGGAGAAGAACACTTTTGCTTTTCCGTCATATAGTATTAAGAATTGCTTTATCAGGAGGAGTTTATGAAAAAGCGTATATTTACCGCTTTAATGACTGTATCTCTTACGATGACACTCTTGTGCGCATGCGCCTCTGGAAAAGAGGAGGATGTCAAAGAAACTTCCGGCGAGATTGGCAGCCGAGAAAAAGAAAAAATGATCGATGTTACATTAAACGAGGTGGCTCATTCTATTTTCTACGCCCCGATGTATATTGCCATTGAAGAAGGGTACTTTGAAAAAGAAGGGATCAATCTGGAACTTGTTTGTGGATTTGGAGCAGACAAAACAATGACAGCGGTTATTTCCGGTGAAGCGGATATTGGCTTTATGGGATCAGAGTCTTCTATCTACACATATAATGAGGGCGCGAATGACTATGTTGTGAACTTTGCCCAGTTAACACAGCGGGCAGGCAATTTTCTCGTGGCAAGAGAAGAAATTTTGGATTTTACTTGGAAAGATGTCAAAGGAACAACTGTACTTGGAGGTCGAAAAGGTGGCGTACATATATCAATGTAAATTTAGAGAGTATTGTGATTTTATGTAACTGGGTGGATGGGATGAATAGTGCGAAGAGTATATAAAAAGAAGTGGCGGAAATACCAGCAATGATATTTCCGCCGAAATTATTAAGCTACCTGTGGATAATCGATAACTGCAATTTCCTGCATTAATTTTTTGGCCATATCAACAATCAATTCAAGGCGTTCAGCAACTTCATCTGTATAATATTTTTCTCCACACTGATCACATTCAAGGCATGGAACATTTTTAATTACAATAATACAATTTTTATAATTTACGACGTGTGTTGTTGTGCTATTGACAGTGGTACTATTTTTACAATACATACACATATCTATCACCTCTTTCTTCGAGTCTTTAAATCATCTTCAAATTTCTTTGTATCTGGGTAATATGCCGTTATGATATATATATTTATATTATCACACCCGGCAACAATATGCAAAATTCGTCCATTTACGTTATATCCAAAAATCAGGCAACTTGGATTAGGATAATCGTCAGGGTAATCTTCTATAATTTCACCAGTTGCAATTCCATTTTTTACATCGGCACGACTGATATCTCTTTCCTGCATTCGTTGCAGACAATGCTGTGTCCAGAGAATTTTTGATTCTGAACACAATTTCTGATATATTTCTAAATTCATTCGCTCCCTCCTTAACTTTGTTATAATCTATAAATATTATACATCAATTTTATTATTAACAATACATAAGAATTACGACGCTTGCCAAATAATCTCTTTGCTCTAAAATTGTGAATACTCTGTTCTGAATAGATAGGAATTTTATCTTGTGATGAAATGTATTGTTTCTTTTAATTCATCGCTAAATTCTTCTAAATCTTTCGTCGTGATTGCTCCTTCATTTAAAAGTGAAATAATGTTAGGGATGCAATTAGAACGGCTCATTCTTAACTGTACACCTGTATCTTTTTTATTGTTGCGAATTCACTCTTCTAAAGCCCAGAATTTTTCAGAAGGTTTTCCTTCACCACTCAG
Source organism: Mediterraneibacter sp. ICN-202921 (assembly GCF_037890075.1). NCBI lineage: Bacteria > Bacillati > Bacillota > Clostridia > Lachnospirales > Lachnospiraceae > Mediterraneibacter > Mediterraneibacter sp. ICN-202921. The sequence goes on from NZ_JBBKBE010000018.1 coordinate 56,704, forward strand.
TAACTCAATATATTCTTTATTCAATTTATCCATATAGGCTTCTTGCCAATCTGCAATTTTTTCTCTGAACAAAGCCCAATCCTTTTTTGTAAATCCGTATTCCGACATTGTCATATTCCTCCACTTTGGCATAAGTAAATTATAGTATAAGCATTTTAGTTTCACAATACTTGTGTTTAGAAAAAATACATTTG
>NZ_JBBKBE010000019.1:0-55190 GCF_037890075.1 Mediterraneibacter sp. ICN-202921
TAAGAAAGATTTTTCTCTTTAGATTCTTGTAAAAAGGAAAAACAAGACGTATATTTAACATATATATGATTTTTAGAAATGAGGATAGAAAATGACCCCTATTGAAAAAATGAACCTAGCTTCCCACAATTTTACCAAGACCGATTTTGTTATTTACAATTATATCCTTGCTGACCCTATCCGTGTCGTTCATAGTAATATTTACGATCTTGCTAAATGGACCGGTGTTTCCCGATCCGCTATATTACGCTTTGCCCAGAAGATCGGTTACAATGGTTTTTCTGAATTCAAATATGACTTCTCCCGTTACGTCCATGGCGGTTCCTTTCATACGCCAGCAGAAAATCGAGAAAAAACGGAAGAAATTGCCGATATTTATCAAAAAACGATTGGTCTGATGGGAGAATTCCTACACGATAGCGACGTGAACCTGCTGGCCGAAAAATTAATTCTTGCTAACCGGGTTAAAATATTCGGATTAAACCGTACCGGACACTCTGCCCAACAATTACGTCAACGTTTCCATAAAATTAATTTCGACGCCGAAGCGGTCACCGATTATGTGCTGATCCCGGAAATTGCCAGCCAAGGACGCCCTGATGATCTGCATCTGTATTTTTCCACACAAGGTGAGACACCGATCATTTTTGAAGCGATCAAAGCAAGCTGCCAACAGAAAGTATATACCGTACTGATCACAATGAATGGAAACACAAAAATGAAAAAGTATACGGATCTTCTCATACAGCTTCCGACTACAAAGGCTTTTAGCTCTGATTACTTTTTTGATCTTCAGCCGATAAATATGATCTTTATAGAAATCCTGATCTCCTGTCTGGGAGAAAAACTGACAAGCAAATAAAAAGCCTTCAAACAGATGTCCTTATATCTGTTTGAAGGTCCGCCTAATTTAAGGGAGATGCACTTATATATGCATCCCCTTTTTATGTTGCTTATCTTTCTTACTTCCTGCGTCTTTTTATAATCACCACACACACTGCGGCGCCTACTGCCAATACTGCAAGAGCGACCCACAAAATAGGGTGTGCCGCATCTCCTGTCTGCACAGTTTTCGATAACTGAGCGTTATCTTTATCCGGTTCCCTTTCCTTCTGTCCCACTGCGCCGGAATTTCCGTCTGTACCCGGTTTCTGTTCTCCTAATGCCGGAATCGTAACCGCTTCCAGTGTAGTTGCCTGTTTTCCCTCTTTGTCGAGGAAATATCCTCCACATGCGGAACAAAGCCAATACGCTTTGTTCCCCGCTTCTTTCTCTGTAGCCTTTTTCTCTGCCACATATTGAAGCGTATGTCCTTTTGCCGCTTCCTTTATACTGTCCGGATCGATTTCTGTTTCGCCCTTTTCATCCCGAAAATACTTTTTACATTCCGTACATTCCCAATGGGCTCCGTAACCATCCTGTGTACAATCCGCTTTCGTGCTTTCCACATACACGATCTGATGGACATGTACATCAAAAGAACCGTCTTCATTCGGAATTGCCTCTGCCCCTTCCGGTATGTATTCACTTACATCACTGGAAAATGTTCCTCCGGTCACGCTGGGATTTCCTGTTTTAGGCGCTCCTGTAACTGCTTTTATTCCTTCCGGTGCAATAAAGGTACCGCCTTTTATCTCTGTCGTGGCGTTGGCATTGATCCCACCGTCGCCGTTCGTATTGTCATTTCCTACCAGGACAGCCGTCTTAGATACAGAGCGGAACGTGCCGCCTGTCACCACTGCTTTTGAATCTCCTCGTTCTCCCGCTACATAGAGCGCATAGTGAGAAGGACCACTTCCATGCGCCGCACAGGCAATCGTTTCAAAAGAACCGCTCTTTACTTCCAAAAGTCCGCAGGAATTGGCCAAGGCGCCCTGTACGCCTGTAACAGAAACCGAACCTGCCGCCGCTTCTTCGATCACAAGATGTGATGCCTGCCCGCCAGTACCATTTCGCACCGTATAGCCCCATCTGACAGAATCACAGGAACTGCAGGATGTATTTTTAAATGTTCCTCCTGTGATCGTCATCTCCCCCGTCATTTTCAATTGCCGGATACAGATCGTTGGTATACGTTCCGCCGCTGATCACTGTTGTAGAACCAAAAGCCGTACGGATCACCGTTGGAAAGTTCTCATAGGTGCCGCCTTCAAAATATGCCGTTCCGCCTGCACGGTTCCAGATACCTACAGCATTCGTATCTCTGGAGCCTTTATATGTGCCATTTTCTATGGTAAGCGTCCCGTAATTTTCTACCGGACCAAGTCCGTTTACGTTCCCTGTCGTATCGATCGTACCATTTCCCGTAATCGTCAGACTTCCTCGATTCACGAACACACGTCCGTCGAAATCTGAAGGATCTATGGCAATACTTTTGCCTGCCATATCAAAAGTTACGTCCTTTCCTTCCGGTATAGTCACAATATCTGCCGTTTTCAAGTTCGTAACAGCTTTTTCCAATACAACCACTCCGCTGCCGGAAACCGCATCCACTGCCTCCTGCAAAGAAGGATACCCCACTCCGTCTACACTGCAGATCGTCTCACCCGGAGCCTTCTGCATATTATCATTCTGTGTATCCGCATCTTCTGCGTCTGCCGTCATGCCGGCAGCCATTGTAAGGATCACAGCGGCAGCTGCCAGACATACCGACCATTTTCCGTACCTTGTTTTCTTCATCCTGTTCCCCTTTCGTTCCTTTGTTTATACACATACAAGCATTAATACGTTTTAATTTTATTCCTTCCTTTATATTTTTGTCAATCAAAATGCTGTTAAAAACAGAAGAACTCCATACCGTTAAAATATAAAATACGTCATATCATCCACTCTTCTTCTCCTCCATATGCTTCCCGCCATCTACGGCACGCTTCCTGTAATTTCACTGCGATAGATGCAAGATCATCATATCTTTCTTTTGCATATTGTAGATTCTCCTCTGTTTCCCTTAACCTATTTCTTAATATCTCATTTTCCTGTTCCAGTTTTTCCCGCAGCACAGCCTCTTCTTTTCGTTCTCTTTTTCGTTGTTCTTCTGCCTTGACGGCTGCTTCTTTTATCTCTGCCAACAGCGTCCGCTGCTTCTCATCCTTATATAGCCGAAAATGCTGTTTTTCCCAGATATAGGCTTCTAGATCCGCACCTGTTAAGACCCAGACGATCTTTCTTTTTCCTATTTCTCCCGCCAGATACACAAAGTCCGTCTCCCGTTCCAGGATTTTACAGCTTCTCGTTTCCTCAAAAAGCGGCATGCCTCTTAATTCCCATTTCTTCTGTTCCGGCTCATATCGCTTATACAGAAGATAAAGTTCCCCTCCCACTGCAATAAGTGCCAGGTGAGACCACTCCTGCCATCCCCCTCCGTCTTGTCTGCTTTGATACGCAAAAACCTTTTCTTCCCCTTCTCCTATCCCGTCAAAGACCACCTGCCCTTGAAGATTGATATAAGCAAAATAGAGGATTCCATAAAAAGATACGGAGGTTAGATCCGATAAATAATCGTCTTTTAATACAAAAGCCGAAGTTCCTCTGCGTACCGGAAAGGTATACAGCATAATACGGTTCCCTTCTGTATATATAACGCTCTTTCTTCCATCCGGCAGATCATACACACTGTTCATGGCTGATACACCCGTTTTCTTTTAAGTATATTCTATTTTCTGCCTGGCATGCAGAAAACACATTTTTTTGCTGTGCAAAGAGAAAAGCCGGAACGAAAAGATTTCCTATGCATAAACTATACCAAAGAAATATTCGAGAAAGGATTTTTCCTATGCCAAAATATATGCCAAAAGGCTGCAAATGCGCTTCTAAAAAACGGTATGTAAGCAGCGGTATCGCCAATTATCCCGACTGTATAGACGTCTGCACAAATCCTATATGTGGAACTGCGGATACTCTGACATTGCTGGCGCCCGTTGTGTATGATGAGATCGGTATTAACCTGTGCCGCGAGATTCCCCTCACCGGCACGCTTCCTACAGCCGGGCTTCCACTGAGCGCTTCTGCGCAGGTCTTAAATGTATCTTTTGCGCCACAGGGCGGGGCAGCTGCTTCCATAGAACGGATACCGGGGCGTCCGAACTGTTACCTTATCACGCTGACAAACCTTGCCGTAACTTTCGCCGTAACCATCTACGACTGTTCCAAACGTACGGTCAGTGTCCTGACCGAAACGGCGACATACCTGGCTTCCGGTTCTTCTGTTCCGGACTATCAATATCACGACGAGGACACCAATCCTTCCAATGTAGAACTTGAGATCTTTGCCCCCTATGGTCTGACTTACCAGGACGCCAATACAGCGGATCCTGCCATCAACTATATTGGTTTCAGCACGACCAATAATACGCTACAGCAGGGACTCAATATGATCGCGATCCCGAAAATATTGCATTTTGATACTACAACGCCTTCCCTCACCGTGGGGATCACCTTCTATATAAAAAGCGTATACTTCTCACAGTACCTGATCCCACACAACGGAAGAGCTGTTGTGCCAAAAGGCAGCGTAGTCCCGGATGAAGACAGCGTATGTCTTGATTTTGTATCCGGAGACCTATTGGATTATGAGATCAAACCCTTAGAATTAGGACCTCCAAAATATGAGGAAAACTTAAAAAACGAATGTACCCAGTGCCAATCTTGTACCCCCTGCTATACCGAACCGGCTGAACCAGTCCCGGTTCCTCCGGCAGAAACGCCTGAAAGTTAAGATTGCCTGTTCTTATCACTGTCTGAAACAGGACTCCAAGCCTCTTTGGAGTCCTGTTTCGTTTCTTGTCCTCTGCTGACAGAATTTGACGAACGATTCCCTCTATATGGCGCGGATTCCTATGCTATAATAGTACCAGACTGATGGACATGCTCTCAGATTGTTTTAAGGAGGTATAATAGTGAATGGGTGAAGTCAGATTTATGATTTCCGAAGCGGCCAAACAAGTTGCAGTGGAATCTCATGTATTAAGATACTGGGAAGAAGAACTGGATCTGAAGATCGGGCGCACGGAAATGGGACACCGATATTATACCAAAGAGGATATACAACTATTTTGCTGTATAAAAAAACTAAAAGATGAAGGTATGCTTTTAAAAGATTTAAAACCTTTGATACCCGAACTGACCAGGACCCGCATGAAACTAAAAGAGGCGGAAACAGAAAAAGAAAAAATCTCGACAGGATCTGCATTACCTGCTGCGGCAATATCAACGGACACAGAAGCCGAGGTCATTCCGATCACACAGTTAGAACAAGTACGCTCTCTGATCGGTGATGTTCTGACAGACGTCGTGTCTGCCAACAACGAAACACTTAAAAAAGAAATCAGCAGATCTGTCACTACAGATGTGATACGTGAAATGGATTTTCTTTTCCAGGCAAAAGAACGGCAGGAAGAAGAGCACTTCCGCAAACTCGACTGCCTGATTCGTCAGCAGCAGGCAAGCCGCAAAGAAGCTGTAAAAGCCAATCCTCTCATGAAGTTCAAAAAGATGCTTACCTAGACCATATATAGAATAAAAAGCACGCTGTTCGTATATATCATAAAAAAACGGAGCTGTCGCTTTAATGCGGCAGCCCACGATTTCATATGCTTTATCTCACTCTTGCCATCTATGCTTCTGCAATACGTTTCTTAAACATTTTTATCAATATAGTTGTTAAAACAAAGCCAACTACACAGAAGCCGATCAATGAACCAAACATTACTTTATATCCGGCAACTTCTGACATGCTGTCAATTATTTTTCCATATACAGTAAACAAAAATGCGTCCGGCGCAAAACCGATAACACTTACAACACCTGCTGCTGTTCCCATATATTTAGCCGGAATCTTTGCTTCATCCAATGGTACGAAGTACACTCCTCTGACAGCTGTCTGCACAAGTCTGATCGAAAGTCCCATGATAATAGCAACCATAAGGAGTGATGGGATGCCAGGTACTGCAACGAAGATAACGAGGAGAACTGCCATGATCGCGAAACACCATCTAAGGAATCTTGTTGAGGATTTCATTTTATCTGTAATGAGACCACCTGCAACAGCTCCGACATTTCCCACGCCATATGTATTGATAATTCCAACAATTCCTGCTGTTGTGACACCCATCTTAAATACAGAAGTCAAATATGGTGTAAGTCTTCCCATGATAGAACCCACTGCGTAACCGAAGAAAATTACAAATCCGATCGTCCAGATCATAGGGCTCTTTAAAACATAACCTAAACCTGCGAAAAGATTTACTTTTTCCTTCTTCTCTTCCCCCTTGTCGTGTGGAAGGAAGATAAAGCTAAAGATACCGATCACTACGTATACAACGCTATAGAAAATAACGACGTTTTTGAAGTTTTCTCCACTCTTTGTAAAAATCCACATTGCTGTTGAAGAGAAGATCAATGCTCCCAAAGAGTTGGGTGCTTCACGGAATCCAAAAAGTCTTCCCTGTACATCACTTTCTCCCAACTGATTGACTGCTTTAATAACCGCCGGCCAGTATGTGAAAATTGTTGTAAATGACCAGATCACACTGATGACCATCATAGAAATATACGATGGGAAAGTTGCGAACCAAAAGCCTGTAATACCTGTCACTACCAATGAAAATGTAATCAATTTACGGCTTGAAAAACGGTCTGCTATAATTCCACCCATAAAATAAGCAATTAAGTTCAATGCTCCATATACAGACATGATATTTCCCATCTGTGTATGTGTGAAATTCAATTCTGCCATCATGCTGTCATAAAACGTATACTGTAAATATGGGAAGATGTAGATGTAGGTCCTGCCAGAAATACCATGACCAGCAATGCCAACAGAAATCCCGTATTAATATTGGAGATCCATTTAATTCCTTTCAACACACCACTACATGCCGATAATGTGAAAACGATCGCGATCGCAACACCGATCAGTGTCCACATCGCCTTTGTGCTGTTATATCCTGTGATCTGTGTAATTCCTCCTGCAATACTCAGAATTCCCTGGCCTAAGGATGCGATCATTCCCATAACTGTTGCAAACACACACATAGAATCTATGATGGATGCACTTGCCGGAGAGCCTGCTTTCGGAAATACTCCTGAAATACAAGATGAAAAGCTAAACGGTTTCTTCTCGTTGTATACCGCAATTGCAAACATCAATGCCGGTATTCCATATATCGCATACGGAGTGATCGTCCAATGCAGAAACATCGTTGTCATCGAAAATACTGCCGAAGCATGTGTGCCCGGTTCAACACCTGCAAATTCAGGCGGCGCCATCAGGTGAAACACCGGCTCTGAAGATCCCCAGAAGATCAAACCGGCCGCTATTGTTGTACAGAGAACAACTGTAAACCAGTTTACGGTTGATAAAAGCGTTTCGCATCTACTACATAAAGAGTTAAAAACGCCAAGATCACAAACACAGTTGGAAAGAATACGTTCTTTCTGATCTTCAATCATTTTCACCATCCTGTATCTCTGTTCTGCACGGAATAGATGTCTGCGCACCCTGTCTTGTGACTACAATTGCCGAAACCTTCTGCGCAAATGCGATCGCGTTTTCGTAATCTTTGCCTTCGCTCAATGCTACAACCAGAGATGCAATAAAACTATCGCCTGCAGCTGTTGTATCTATACATTCAACTTTATTGGCTGGAAAATATTTTTCATTTTTTTTATCTACCAATAAGCAGCCATCTCCGCCTAATGTAACAATGACAGTCTCAACCCCTTTTTCCACGAGAATTTCAGCGGCTTCTTTTGCGTCTTCTACTGTAGAAACTTTTCGCCCTGTAAGTATTCCGATCTCTGTTTCATTCGGCTTGATCAATGTAACATTTTTCCAAAACTCATCCGGCAGATCTGGCACTGCCGGCGCCGGATCGATTATCACTTTCTTTCCTTTGCTCACCGCCAGATCTTTCACATATCGAACTGTTTCCAGCGGTATCTCCAACTGCATAATAATGTATTCGCATTCATCAAGGTATTTCCTATTCGCATCAACCATTGCTCGATCAACACAGCCATTTGAACCCTGTATTACAATAATGGAATTATCCCCGGTGTCATAAACGGATACAAACGCCTGGCCTGTCGGAACATCATCCAATTTCTGGATGGCGCTCGTATCCACATGCACCCGGCTTAAATTATTTAAAAGCTTGTCCCCATACAGATCCTTTCCCACAGCGCCCATCATCATAACATTTCCGCCCAATTTACCAGCAGCATATGCCTGATTCGCTCCTTTTCCGCCCGGAACCAACTGAACATCTTTTCCAAGAATCGTTTCACCGACCTGGGGCATCTCTTTTACGCTAATCACAAAATCCATGTTCAAGCTTCCCAGTACCATTATCTTTTTCATTTTCAGTCCCCTCCGTCCTTTTCCTTTCTATATTGCCTTTCAATTTCATCATGATAGATATGCATTGTCTTTCGATCCGGCAGTGCTTCCTGTACACCATAACGTGTTACCGTTATACCGGCTGCATATGATGCATATACAATTGAATATATCAAATCTCTTCCTTCGCTGAGGGAAACCGCCATCGCACTGATAAATGCATCAGCGCCTCCTGTCGAATCTATCGCAGTAAATGGATTTTTATCAAAATATTTTGAATACTGCTTATTTTTTAAGTAGACTCCCTGTCTGCCGCGTGTAACAATTATATTTTTCACGCCAAGTTCTAAAAGTTTTTCGGCTCTTTCCTCCAGGTTCAGGTCGTCTGTTGGATAAATCCTTTCCATCTCTTTTTCATTTGGAACAATATACTCAATTCCTTCAAGAAAATCTTCTCCGATGTTTTCTATCGCTGAAGGCTTTAAAATAATTTCAACACCATTTATTTTACATATATTTTTTGCAGCAATTAAAATATCCCCGGATAACTCACAAGATAGCAGACAATACTTCGCGCTTTTAAACAGATCCTCATGTCTTCTCAATTGTGCTTCATCCAGATTTCCATTGGCTCCTCTATATACGACAATTGCGTTTTCGCCTTTTTTATCAATATGGACAAATGCTTTGCCACTGGATGCATGCTCATCAAATTCAACTCCTTCTGTTCGAACACTATTGTCGATCAGACTTTTGTATATTCTTCTGCCATCAACATCTTTACCGATTTTCCCTATCATATAGGAGGCCCCGCCCAGCCTTCCAACACCGACTGCCTGATTGGCGCCTTTGCCGCCCGGCATCATCAGAATATTTGTCGCGATCGTTGTCTCTCCATTTACAGGTGTAAGCGTGCCTTCAATGCTGTTATCCATATTCATACTTCCAATAACAATGATCTTTTCCGTCTTAGATTCTGCGCAAATATTCCAAATGCTGTTTCTCTCATGCAGTTCCGGAAAAAATCGTCTTGCGATCTCGCTTTCCTGCTTCTCAATTATCATTTTCAATAAATGCGACACAGCGTCTTCCGCCATCTGATGAATCGGATAATCAATCGCTGAGATCCCTCCCGCAAGATATTTCAAAACTTCTTGATCTCTTGTACAGAGAAGGGAACATTCTTCTGGTATTTTCAAACCGATCTTCTTTGCATACTCGACAATCGCTCCCGCCATTTCGGCATCTGAACAAATTACAGCCGTTGCATTGTCGCCGACACAGATTTCAAGCGCGTTTTGATAAATCTCCTCTTTTGAATTTGCAATGTATGAAGTAATAAACTCTTTTCGATGGTTTCTTTCTCTGGAAACAGCTTCCACACCATCCAATATCGTTTTTTCTGTTTCCAGAAGCATACAGCTGATTTTCTGATGCCCCGCTTCAAAAAGCGTTTTCGCCGCAAGTCTTCCGGCATCATAACAACGATAGTAAAATGTATTTTTCTGCTCGCTTTCAAAGTTCCCTGTGTGAGCTAAGTAAACCAGTTTACATTCTTCCGTACTGCTTAGGATCACCTTTGGACTGTCTATGATGACCCCCGGCACACCTCGCTTCTGTAATTCATTGAGAGTTTTTTCGATTTCTTCTTCACTAGAATCTATCGTATAAACAATAAGATAAAAATCACGTACACGGAGTGCTTCTTCTACAAACGCTATCAGTTCTGCGTAATACGGATTATTTTTCTCAATGATCAAACCGATAAATCGATTGATCAATCCTTCCTTCGCTCTATATTTCGCATAAGGCATATAACTATTATCTTTAATGATCTGTAAAACTCTTTTCCTTGTTTTTTCACTGATATCTTTGTCTTTTCCATTCATCACTTTCGATACAGTTGAGACCGAAACACCAGCCAGTTTTGCAATTTCCTGAATATTCATTTTGTATCCTTTTCCGTTAAAATTTTTATTGTCTTTTAACAATTCCGATTATATTATTGCGCAGTTTATATTGCAATATCTGCAAATAACGAAAGTATTTTCCGACAAATCACACAACTTTTCAGTCATTACTATAATATTTTCGCTAATATTTTTCGTACATTTTTTCGTAAAATAAAAAGCACAGCCGACAAGTTCGCACTCTGTCAGCTGTACTTTTTTCACATACGATCCTGCTGCCGCAGTTCATTCCCAAATCTCGTGTACTGCGGCATCCAGGCAAGCCGCACGGTTCCTACCGGGCCGTTGCGCTGCTTCGCAATGATGATCTCTGCAATATTTTTATCTTCTGTATCCGGAATATAGTAATCTTCTCTGTAAATAAACATACATACGTCCGCATCCTGCTCAATCGCCCCAGACTCACGCAGATCCGAAAGCATGGGACGCTTATCTGTTCTTTGCTCCACCGCCCGGCTCAGCTGTGACAGCGCAATGACCGGGACATTGAGTTCCCTAGCCAGACCCTTCAAAGAACGGGAGATTTCCGAAATCTCCTGCTGGCGGCTCTCATTGCTTCTCCCACCGCTTCCGCTCATCAGCTGAAGGTAGTCGATGATGATCAGATCCAACCCCATCTCCAGCTTATATTTGCGGCACTTTGAACGCATCTCTGCAATAGATATGCCTGATGTGTCATCGATGATCATTTTGGATTTTCCAATCGTACCGGCCCCTTCGATCAGCTTTTCCCAGTCTGTATCCTTTAGATTCCCCGTACGCAACACCTGCGCATCTACATGGGACTCCAATGAAAACAAACGGTTTACCAGCTGTTCTTTTGACATCTCCAAACTGAAGATAGCAACAGCAAGATTTTGCCTGAAAGCCACATGCTGCGCGATATTCAGTACAAACGCCGTCTTCCCCATAGAAGGACGGGCTGCGATCAGAACCAGGTCAGAACGCTGCAGACCCGACAATTTGTAGTCCAGATCAATAAAACCTGTTGGAATCCCTGTCACGGTGCCCTTTGTCTTAGAAGCCTTTTCTATGACGTCCAGCGCATTGAGCACAACTTGCTTGATCGGTGTGTATTCCTGTACACTTCCATGCTCCGCAAGCTCAAAGATCCCTTTTTCCGCCCGTTCCAGAATCGTTTCTAACGGTTGATTTTCCAGGTAACAGGTATTGGCGATCTCTTCATTGATCTTTATCATCTTTCTCAAGATCGACTTTTCCTGCACGATCTGCGCATAGTATTTCACATTGGCAGAGGTCTGTACATTTGCGATCAGCTCTCTGACGAATTCCATCCCACTTACTTCCGGCGGTACATTCTTTTCTTTTAAGTGTTCCTGCAGGGTGATCAGATCTACCGGCTTCCCTGCCTGAAACAATTCCACCATAGCGTCAAACAGGATCCCATATGCTGATTGATAGAAGTCGTCGCCGGTCACGATCTCGGAAGCCGCGATAATCGCGTCTTTGTTCATCAACATGGCACCGACAACTGCCTGCTCCGCTTCCGCACTATGCGGAAGTATTCTCTTTATGGCTGCTTCCATAATGCATGTATCTCCTTACTGTACCTGTCAATTTTCCTCTGTCACAACAACCTTTAATTCCGCCGTCACCTGCGGGTGTAGTTTCACCGGCACAATATGCGTGCCAAGCATCTTGATCGTCTCCTTGAGCTGAATCTTCTTTTTATCAATATCCAGTCCCATCTGTTCTTTTGCCGCTGCTGCGATCTCTTTGCTGGATACGGAGCCAAAAGTTCTTCCGCCTTCCCCGACTTTGATCTGCAGTGTTACCTTTCCCGCTGCTATCTTCGCCCCCAGTTCCTTCGCAGCTTCTAAATGTTCTTTTGCCACTTTTTCCTCATTGTTCTTCTGAAGTTTCAGGTCATTTAGGTTCTTTCCTGTAGCTTCCACTCCCATTTTTTTAGGCAGAATAAAATTTCTGGCATATCCGTCGTTCACATTGACAATCTCTCCTTTTTTTCCAAGAGATTTCACATCCTGCAGTAAAATTACTTTCATTTTAAATATCTCCTTCCTCAATCATCTGGTCTATTGTCTCTTTCAAGGCACTGACTGCCTCGTCTATATCTGTATGCTCAAACTGCGCGCCCGCAGCATTGATGTGTCCGCCTCCGCCCAGTTTTTCTGCAATGATCTGCACGTTCACTTCATCTATGGAACGGCAGCTTAAATAAATCTTCCCTTCGTATACTGTAAGCACAAAGGATGCCTTAATACCGCCTATATCCAGCAGTTCATTCGCTGCCTGCGCCGCAAGTACGGTAGGACTGTCTATATTACTTGGACATACCGCGATGGCATATTCTTTCCGATATACCTCTGCTTGTCTGACAGCCTCCGCTTTCGCCCGGTAGGATGCCATGTCATCACGGAACATCTTACGTACTCTTGTAATATCCGCTCCGCATCTCCTGAGAAAAGCCGCTGCCTCAAATGTGCGCACGCCTGTCCGGTTCATAAAGTTTCGTGTATCGATCATAATACCTGCGTACAGACAGTCCGCCTCCACCGACGGAAATCTAATATCATCTACCATATACTGCAGTACTTCCGCTACCATTTCACAAGTAGACGAGGAGTACGGCTCCACATAAGACAATACCGCATTCTCGATAATATTGCTGCTTTGCCGGTGATGATCTAATACCGCTGTCATCCTGGAACGCTTCAAAAGTTCCGGACATTCTGTCATCTGCGGCTTATTCGTATCCACTACAATAACCATCGTATTATCTGAAATGCAGTCCAGCGCCTGTTCGGATGTCAGGAAAATATCATCCTCGTAAGACGGACTCTCTGCAATCTCATCATAGAGCGGACGAATAGAACTTGTCACTTCATTGATGACGACATGTGCCTTCTTTTCCAGACTTACGACAGCACGGTAGATACCCATGCAGGCGCCGAAAGAATCCGCATCGGCGATCTTATGTCCCATGACAATGACCTGATCATTGGCTTCTATAAATTCCCTTAGCGCCTCTGCTTTGACTCGGGCTTTCACGCGGGTATTCTTTGCCGTCTGCTCCTTCTTGCCTCCAAAATACGTAATGCCGCGGCAGTCTTTAATAACCGCCTGATCCCCGCCTCTGGCGAGTGCAAGATCGATCGCAACACGTGCGTAATTATAACTTTGCGCATAGGTCGCAGTATTTAATCCCAACCCAATACTTAAAGTCGCACAGCGGGAATTTCCAATATTGACCTGTTTTACTTCTTCTAAAAGAGAAAATTTGTCTGCCTCTATCTGCCTGTAGCTTTTCTTTTTAATGACAATAAAATACTTATCCTTTTCCAGTTTTTTAACAATACCGTCAAGATCTCCGATATATTTATTGATCTTCCTGTCGATCAGCGCGACCAATAGAGACTGACGCACTTCCTCCACACTTTCCATCACTTCGTCATAATTATCAATATAGATCAGGCCGGCAATCAACCGCTGTTCTTCATTTTCCTTGATATATGCATTCAGTTCGGTGACATCCTTTAAATATACGGCGATAAAATACTCTTTTTCTTCCGGCAGCTGCAAAAGCTGTTCTGTTTTACTAAAGCCTTCCAGCGAAACTCTCTTAAGTACCGCCTGATAGTTTCTTTCTTTAAAAGCAACTTCCAGTTCCACGTGCTCTATATCATCCTTAGGAAACACACCTCTGTTTAGTTCTGGAATGATCTTATTTAAATACTGCTCTCGTTTCCTGCTCTCTACAAGCGCCGCAAAGCTGTCATTTTTCCAGAGTATCCTTCCATCCTCCAATGCGATCGCATACGGAAGAGCCAGTTCCTTTAAAAGTGTATTTTGTATGCCTTTATACTGTGTAGAAAACTGGATCAGATCAGCCAGTATAAGAGAACGATTGTAAAAATACAGCACACCTGCGATCACAAAATAGATTATGATAAATATAGACAGCATCACTCCGGCTTTTTTGTCTATCACATACATCCATATGTCCATAGCAAGCAATAGGATCGTCATGATCAGCGGCCAGCGCATATACATCCTAAGCTGCCCTTTTAAACGCATCTTATTTTTCTTCATTGTTCCTTCCTCATTTCAAGTACAGACATTTTACCGGCGCCTTTCTTCTTCAAAGTCCGCCGCTGCTCCCCATACAGGCAGTCTCCTGCCAAGTGCTCCTATTATACCACCTTTTTTATAATTATTCTACTTTTTCGTCATAACCGATTCCAAAGCCAGATAAATTCCCTTTCAAGGGCTCTGCTGACAATTCAAAAGGGAGCCGATGCTCTCTTATTAATCTGTACCATAACAGCACTCCTTTTTCTTTTATTATCACGCACCTACACAAGTTGATTCCCAGAACGCACAAAAAAACAGACACTCACAGCTGTCATTCCCGTAAGTGTCTGTAAAATATACGCTATATCCTACCAAAAGAACTTTTCTCTAATCATCAAACTCCAGATATGCTCCCTTCATTGTAGAAGCTGCATGCTCGCTGAACATCCGAAGTACGCCGCTTTTATACTTACGCTCACGGCGCGTCCATTTTGCGCGGCGCTCTGCCAGGATATCGTCGATCTCCTCTGGAGTACGGCGTTCTCCTTTTATTCCTACGATCTCCAGTTTTCTCTCCTGCACGTTAATGTAGATCAGGTCGCCTTCCTCTACCAGTGCAATCGGACCGCCGTCCGCTGCTTCAGGACTGCAGTGTCCAATTACGGGACCTGTAGATGCCCCAGAAAAACGTCCGTCTGTGATAAGGGCAATGCTTTTTCCCAGTTCTGCGTCTGAACTGATTGCTTCTGATGTATAGAACATTTCCGGCATACCGCTGGCTTTCGGTCCTTCATATCGGATCATAACCGCGTCTCCCTTTTGTACTTTATGATGCAGTACGGCATCCAAACATTCTTCCTCACTGTCAAAAGGACGAGCATACAGTGTAGCCTCGAACATCTCTTTCGGGCAGGCGGTATGCTTGATCACCGCCCCTTCCGGAGCCAGATTTCCTTTTAAAATGGCAATGCTGCCTTCTGTTCCGATTGCCTGATCGTAAGGCCGGATAATATCTTCTTTCGTCAGAGATATGCCATATTTCTCATTTGCCTGCTCCAGCCATTTCTGACATTTTTCATAAAAGCCATTCTGACGCAGTTCTTCCAGATTTTCACCCAGTGTTTTTCCTGTCACAGTCATCACATCCAGATGCAGCATATCTTTGATCTCTTCCATAATAGCCGGCACGCCGCCTGCATAGTAGAAGAATTCTGCCGGCCAGCGTCCTGCCGGACGCAGATCCAGAAGATAATGAGCGCCCCTGTGCAGCCGGTCAAAGGTCTCACCTGTAATCTCCAGCCCATACTCATGTGCCAGCGCCGGTACATGTAAAAGTGCATTCGTACTTCCAGAAATAGCTGCATGTACGAGGATCGCATTTTCAAAGCTCTTCTCTGTCACAATATCAGACGGCTTTAATCCTGCCAATGCAAGGCGCACTGCCTGTCTGCCGGCGCGGTACGCATATTCCAGCAGATCTGGGCTGGTCGCCGGAAGCAGAGCGCTTCCCGGCAGAGCAAGTCCCAAGGCTTCTGCCATGATCTGCATAGTTGACGCCGTACCAATAAAACTGCATGCGCCGCAGCTTGGGCAAGCGTTGCATTTTGCCCAGTTAAATGTCTCCTCATCGATCTCACCGCGCTCATATTTCGCGCTGTACATGCCCAGCTGCTCCAGAGTCAGAAGGTTAGGTCCTGCGCTCATAGTACCGCCAGTCACCATCAGAGACGGCACATTGACCCGCGCCATTCCCATCAGATTTCCCGGCATTCCTTTGTCACAGCTGGAAAGAAAAACACCGCCGTCAAAAGGGGTCGCTTTCTCATGGATCTCTATCATATCCGCAATGATTTCACGGCTTGCAAGACTATAATTAATACCGTCTGTTCCCTGACTCTCTCCATCACAGATATCTGTACAGAAGTAGCGCGCTCCTTTGCCTCCTTCATCCTGGACACCACGCTGTACCTGTTCTACCAGCTTGTCAAGATGTCCGCTTCCCGGATGGCTGTCTCCAAAAGTGCTTTCAATTATGATCTGTGGTTTATCCAGCTCCTCCTTTTTCCAGCCTGTTCCGATCCGCAGCGGATCTAATTCGGGAGCTAACTTCCTCATTTTCTGACTTACTAATTCCATGTGTCTTTCTTCTAAAC
Organism: Mediterraneibacter sp. ICN-202921; assembly: GCF_037890075.1. Lineage (NCBI taxonomy): Bacteria > Bacillati > Bacillota > Clostridia > Lachnospirales > Lachnospiraceae > Mediterraneibacter > Mediterraneibacter sp. ICN-202921. The sequence continues at coordinate 16,515 of NZ_JBBKBE010000019.1, forward strand.
CTCCTGCCTTATTTCCCTATTACGCTATACCTACCATGACCAGGATAGCTAAAACAATAAATGCAACGATTCCGCCAAGAGCATTTGTTGTCGTAAAATATTTGAGTCCCTGTTTCGCGTTGAATCCATACAGTGAAGAGAAAATCCAGAATCCACTGTTATTTACATGCCATCCTACCATAGAGCCACATCCGATAGCAAGACTTGTAACGACTGGGTTCAATCCCAGAACCGGCATCAATCCAGCCATCAGTCCGGCTGCTGTCATTGACGCTGTTGTCATAGAACCACATACTGTCATCAGGATCGCACCCATGATAAATGGTACAAGAAGTGCAGGGAAAGAGCTTCCTCCGATCATTTCTCCGATTGTCTGGATCGCTTCATTTTCACGAAGGATACCGCCCATAGCGCCGCCCATAGCTGTAATAAGAAGGGCGCCGATAGCGATCTTTAACGCACGCTCTACCCAGTTATTCATAACAATCTCAAACCAGCTGCTCTTTTCTGTCAATGCACAGCCATTTCCATCCTCATTTGCTTTGTCAATGACTTTCTTCTTACGTCCAAGCGCCATGAAGCCTACAGCCAAGATACCAACAAACAGGGCCAGTACCGTGTTTCCGAAAATGTTAAAGAATGTGTATAAGCCAGATCCCTCTTCACAGAACAACTTACCGATAGAACCAACCGCGATCATAACTGCCGGCAAAAGCAGTGGTGTAAATGCTGCGATAGATTTTGGAACATTGTCTTCTTTGATCAGCAGCGCTTCTACATTTTTCGTATCTTCTACTTCTTCTATTCCTTCTGTATACTGCGGCAATGGAGCTACATACTCGCTCTTTGCGTAGATTGGACGAAGTCCAAGGTATACAACTGCAAAAGAGATAACAGAACAGATCAGGCCCAAGATGATCACTGTACCGATATCCGCGCCCAACAGAACAGATACTGCCAGGATACCCGGTGTAGGCGGTACAAGTCCATGTGTCAGTGTCAGACCTAAGTTGACAAAAGGAGCCACCTGCTGCATACCCATTTTCTTACGCTTTGCAAGGATTGCAGAGATCGGTGCGTTCAGGATGATAGCGATATCGCCGAATACCGGGATACTCATGATGAAGCCTGTCAAAGATGGAGCAAGCTCCAGGCATTTTCCTTTAAACAGGCGGATAAAGTAGTTTACCATACTGGTAGCAGCGCCTGTATCGTTGATACCGGATGCGATGATCGCTCCAAAGATGATCATAACGCCGATGGAGCCTAATGTTGAACCAAAATACTCTGTTATGGAAGCAAACGTATCTACGATTCCTTTTCCAGATGCAAGACCGCAGAATGTAGCGGTCAGAAACAGTACCATGACCGGATGCATTTTGAATTTCAACGTCAGTATCGTCAAAATAACAATGGCTACGGCCAACATGATCACAAATTGTAATGGTGTCATTTTTTTAATTCCTCTCTTTCTTGATTTAGATAATTATATATACTTCTACAGGCAGTCATTTTTCTGCAAAGCTGCATATACTGTCCTGTAGGCATTCTCGATCACCCATTCGGGTGTCTGCTGCCAATACTGCGGCCGGAACGTTTCCACAGATGCCATTCCGTTGTACCCTACCTTTTTCAGAGTCTTCAAAAAAGCGTCTGTATCGACAACTCCCTCACCTGGGAAACAGCGCTTATCCTGTCCCATCTCTTCTTCCGGCACATCATCCGCGCTCATCAGATGAACGGCAAATATCTTTTCAGACTGTACCTCTTCTATCTTGGAGAAATCATTGCATTTCCCACATAGATAGATATTGTAAGAGTCAAAGACAAACCCTACATTGTCTTCGTCCACGGCTCGTACAATACGGTCTGCAGCCTCGATCGTCCGTACACAGCTCTTTTTCAATCCCACCAGCTCGAAACAAAGATTCATTTCATACGGACGCGCCAATTGGGAAAGTTTTTTGAGGATGCGTACACAATCCTTTTCTGTCTCCTGTACATCGCCTGTGAATATTCCGCTTGGATCAAGCGGCGGCACAATGATCACATAATGGCTGCCGATTGCTTTTCCCACTTCACAGGATAAAAGGAAATCCTGCATAACCGGATCCTCCGCTCCCTCCTGTCCTTCTCTCAAAAAATCCTGACGCAGATATACAGCATTGATCGCATGTGGCTTTACATGGCTTTTTGCAAAAAAGTTCTGTAATTCTTCTATTGTTCCCGTTTTGAGAAAATCTCTGAGCATATCCAGTCGGATCTCGATATAGTCCATCCCTGCTTTCTCGCATAATTGCAGATCCGTCATCAGATCTGAACAGTCTCTGCCGCAGGCTTCATTATAAGATGTATACATAGTCTTCCTCTTTTCTTTATTTCAACGGAAATTTCACCGGCATTCCACTCTCTGTGCTGCGATAGATCGCTGTAAACAGTTCTACTGTCTTGCGTCCGTCTCTGGCGTCTACAAGCGGTTTCGTACCATTTTCCACAGCTTTTAGGAAGTCTTCTATCTGCTCACGGTGGTAATGATACATGGAATCTACACTATTGAAGAAATCACAGTCCCCTTTCTTCCACTCTTCCAGCATCTCTGTCTCACCGGGCACCGTCCATAAGTCGTTATACGGCGGCTCTGTGATCGTAGACATACCTGCGATGAACATAGCTCCTCCGTCTGTCTGCACACCGACTCCGGCTCCATTTTCGCCAAAGATATGTACTTTTCCGTACAGCGCCGGATTCTGACTGTTGCTTGTCACGATATTTCCAATCGCGCCGCTCTTAAACTTCACGACTGCCACTGCCGTATCTTCCACTTCAATGTATGGGTGATTCAGATTTTTCCATACGCCGTAGACCTCATCTACATCCCCCATATACCACAGAAGCAGATCCAACTGATGAGGCGCCTGGTTGACCAGCACACCACCGCCTTCGCCATCCCATGTGCCTCTCCATGCGTCACTCTGGTAATAGGCCTCATCTCTCCATCCGAGCATTGTGACCATGCCCAACACAGGTTTGCCTATCTTGCCGTCTTCGATCGCCTGATGGATACGCATACATGGACGATAGAAGCGCCGCTGTACCATCGTGCCGATCGTCACATGATTCTTGTCGCCTGCTTCAATGATCTTATCACAATCAGCAAGAGTAGAAGCCAAGGGCTTTTCGATCAGTACATTACAACCGTTTTCTGCTGCTATGACTGCCGGATTCGCATGTAACGGATGCGGTGTACAGACACTGACTACGTCCAAGTGTTCTGCCTGGATCATCTCTGCAATATCTGTATATGCCTTTACATGATATGCATCCGCAAAAGCCTTTGCACGCTCGTAATTTGCGTCACATACAGCAGTAAAAGTACTATTTTCCAGTCCCGCATACGCCTTCGCATGAAAATCTCCCACTTTTCCGCAGCCTATGATTCCTGTTTTCAAGCTCATTGCCTTTCCCTTCCTTTCTCATTCTGTTATATATATTGTTCAAAAAAAATATAACATCTCAAAGTTGTCATATCAAGTTGTCACATATTCGTTCTACTTTATGACTAAAAAAATTTGTTTTTCTCCTGTTTTCGCCGCTTTATTTTAGTACTTTTCGCTAATTTTTGTATTTTTTGATATATTTTATCCTTTTCTAGTGTGAAATTAGTCTGACTACTTTTACGCAAAGAAAAAGAGTTCCTGACTCGGAACTCTAAATCCAGCGTTCTCACTATCATACCCTTTTTTCCTTTTTCAGTATCTCTTTTATAAGACTGCGGTTATACGTGATATGCATCGTCATCGCCGCTCTCGCTCCGATCGGATCATGCTCGGCGATCGCCTCCGCGATCGCGCGGTGCGTAGTGACTGTCTCGTCTCTCAGCTGTTTATGGGTCACATTCACAAACATCATGACTGCCGTCTCAATGATCGTCACCAACTGCTCGATCACTTTGTTCTTGCTGCAAAGCGCGATATGTGTATGAAAAGCAATATCTGACTGGATATACGGCTGTTTATTTCGTATACGTTCCTCTGTATCATCACACTTCGCAAGCAGTATCTGAATTTCTTCTTCGGTAGCATTGTAGGCTGCCAGTTCCGCAATCCCCGGCTCCAATATCATACGCAGGTCTACCAGCTCCATGGCCAAAGCCACCTTATCCTCGACGTTTCTAAGATTCAGCGGATCCAGATCCGAGGGCACAAGATTTTGCACATAGGTTCCTGATCCCCGCCTCGTCTCCAGTACTCCACGGGAAACAAGGAGTTTCACCGCCTCCCGTATCGTACTGCGGCCAACCCCAAATTTCTCAGCAAGCTTAAACTCGTTTGGCAGACGTTCTCCACTCTTTAAATCTTGCTGTGTGATATATTCATAAATTTGTTCTTCTACCTGTTCGGCCAGCAATATATGCTGTATACCCGTTAAGTTCTTTGCCATATTCCCGCCCTGCTCCTTTTCTTCTCACTCCCTAGTCGGAATGTAACATTTTCACTTTCTTCTGCCTGTATAAAAAATCGTCGGCGCCGCTATATGCTGACGCCATTATTTTACCACAAAACAAACACTTGTGAACTACCCATTGTCGCCGCAGTGTATACAAAATAAAAAAACAAGAAGAAAAACGCCCCTGCCGTCTGTATTTTTCAGACGACAAGGGCCGCATATTTCAACTCCATCTTTGGCGGAGCCATATATGTTTTATTTTCTTCTGTTCTTTCTGATACCTACGAAAGCCCCTGTTCCACACACCGCTGCTGCCGCCAGTAAGATCCACAAAACGGATACGTTCGCATGATCTCCCGTGCTTGGCACGGAGGAAGTCTTAGCCGGTGCTTTCTCCTCTGTCTTGCCAGTATCTTTTCCCGGGTCCTTGCTTCCCGTTGCCGGAAGGATCGTATCTTTCTGTGAGATTTCCTGTGTAAGAGCCGCATCTTTAAAATACTTGTCACAAGCACTGCAGTACCAATATTCAATATTTCCTGCTTCTTTCGCAGTAGCTGCTTTTGCCGATACTTTTACCGCCGTATGTCCTTTTGCCTTCAGGACGGTTTCTTCCTGCGTGATCTCTTCTGTCAATTGGGCATCTTTGAAATACTTTCCGCAATCTTCACAATACCAGTATGCAATATTCCCGTCTGTTGTACAAGTAGCTTCTTTTCTCTCAACTTTCTTTACATTGACATGTGTAACAACAGGATCCTGTCCTGTTACTTCCTGACCATTGACACTTACAGAACCGCCGCCGGAATTGGATACCGTTATTCCCGCTTTATCAATCTGCAGATCTGCGTCTCCCTTTAAAATCTCCAGCTGAGACCCTGGTTCTGCCATCACATCGATCGCTGCGTTGATCAGATCTTCCGTTCCGACAACATACAGATTCCCATTTTCTCCTGTATATCCCAATACAATCTCATCCCCGGATACATAGTCCGTCGGAGGCGTCTCAAATACACCTGCTGTGATCGTAGTCGTACTTGGGTTCTCACTTGTATATGCCTTTGTTATCCCCGGCACATAAAAATCGCCGCCATGCACACTATTGTTCGAACCGCTGAATGTATAGAACAATTCTTTGTCACTGTTGACAATAACCTCGCTGCCATCTGCCGGTTCGATCGTTGTATATCGCGTCTGGAACGGATGTCCTGTAGAAGTGATCGTTCCTCCGGTCACGGAAACAGGCGTAAGCGCTGCATAGACACCCATTGATGCAGACTCAATATTTCCTCCTGAGATCGTCACAGCCGCAGCACCGTTATTTGCATAAATTGCTGCTTTGGAAGAATAGGTCGCGCTTGTCTTAACTGTGCCTCCTCCCAGAGCAAAGGAGCCGTTATTGACATATACTGCATCTGCGCCTTCTGCCGTATTCTCAATGACACCATCTGTCATTGTGACAGCCGTACCATCTCCGTTTACCTGCAGGGCATGTCCGCCGGATGCGTTGTTGATCACGGTTCCGCCGGATATCTGTACCGCACTTCCGCTGTTTGCAAAGAGTGCATACCCATTAGCGCTGCCATTTTCCAGAGTTCCCCCTGCCAACGTCAGGCTGCCGCCATTTACCTGGATCAGCGTTTTCATGGATCCCGTTCCTGCATTCGTGATCTTTCCGCCGCCCAGATTATCCTCGATCGTCAGGCTCGCACCGGAATACAGAAAATATGCATATTGTCCATATCCCGCAACCGTTACCGTATGTCCGTTCAAATCCAGAACGACATTTCCCCTAACACTGGGATACTTGGAAAATTCTGTTTCTAAAGTCACGTTTGTCGTCAGCTTGTAGACGCCGTCGCTCGTCGGAAGGTTCGCACTGTCATTCCACTCGGTATAGTCCTGCGCATGTGTTGTAATAGGAAGAAGTGCTACCAGCATGCATAGAGCCAACAGCATCGGTAATACTTTCTTTCTCATACCCTAAAAATTCCCCTTTCTTAATAGCTCTTTATCCATAATAATTTTAGTATACCCCCCCCCTCAAATTTTTGTCAACCAAAAAAAGATACTATACGGAATTTTATTTCCATATAGTATCCTGCTATATTTCTTATAGAATTAGTCCTGTACATACGGCATCAAAGAGATATGTCTTGCTCTCTTGATCGCTACTGTAAGAGCTCTCTGATGTTTTGCACAGTTTCCTGTAATCCTTCTAGGAAGGATCTTGCCTCTTTCAGAGACATATTTCTTTAATTTTGCTACATCTTTATAGTCAATTTCATTGTTTTCTTTTCCACAGAAAACACATACTTTTTTCCTTCTGCGCGCCGGGCCTCTTCTCTTGAAACCGCCCTCTGGTCTGCTTCCTTTTTCGTAAGCCATGATCAGTCTCTCCTTTCACAATTCTCTAATTAAACGGCAATTCTTCGTCAATTCCGTCCGGAATATTCATAAATCCGTCTCCTGCGTCAACACTTGGCGCCGGACTCGGAACTGACTGCTGGAAAGCGCCTCTATTTGCTTCACTTTCGGCTCTGCTCTCTGCAAATTCCTGCTCTTCTACGATAACTTCCGTCGTATACACCTTGATGCCATCTTTATTCGTATAACTTCCCGTCTGGATACGCCCGGAAACAGAAACTCTCATTCCCTGGCGGAAATATCGCTCCGCAAATTCCGCCGAACGCCCAAATACAACACACGGGATAAAATCTGCAGTAGGTTCATTGTCCCGCTTAAATCTGCGGTCTACAGCTACTGTATATCTGCCGACTGCTGTTCCATTTTCACCCTGTGAATAACGAATCTCAGGATCTCTTGTCAACCTTCCTACCAAAATCGCCTTATTCATATATACCTCTTTCTCTATGCTTCCTGTTTCACGCACAAATATCTGACAACATTGTCCATGATACGGATACGCTGTTCCACTTCGCCCGGAACAGTCGCGTCAGATTCGAAGTGGACGAAATAGTAATATCCTTCTTTCATCTTCTGGATCTCGTAAGCAAATCTTCTCTTGCCCCATTCGTCAACATCTGTTACATTGCCGCCGAAACGTGCGATCAATGCCTTTACCTTCTCGATGACGTCTGCTCTCGCCTCATCTTCAAGTTTTGCGCTGACAACAACAGCTAATTCATACTTGTTCATGTGTTCTTGCACCTCCTTATGGTCTTTTTGGCCCCCGGATAAACCGGGAGCAAGGATTGTTAAATTCTGTCATTAAACGACAGTATGTCACGGTTAACTATCATACCATAAGGTTCCGTTTGTTTCAAGCCTTTTTCTTAATTTCTTTTGTATTTTTTTCTACCAGTCTGCGCGGCACCATGATCTGATGTCCACATCCTGTACACTTTAATCTAAAGTCAGCCCCTACCCGCAGGATTTCCCATTCATGGCTGCCGCAGGGATGCGGTTTTTTCATCCGGATCGTATCGCCGACTTCATATTTTTCTGTTTTTTCTGCCATTTTCTTTTACTCTCCCGCCTTTATTCTCCGCCTGTTTCTTCTACCAACACACCTTGTACCAGAAATCTTTCATCATCCCGGACATTCGTACAGGTCGAAAGACTCACGACTTTGGACTGCGCGTTCAGCTCCACATCCACTGTATAATTCGATGACTGCCGGCAGGTTTCCAGATATTTTACATAGTCCTCTTCTGTAGCATACATCATTGTATAGTTTTCTGCTGTATCTTTTATAACCCCCGCCATGAATACCTGATATGTCCTTGTTTTTCCATCCGGTGTATAAATATAAAAATATGGATGCTCCTTGCAAAAACTTTCTTCTTCATATTCATTGAGTTTGGAGAACATTTCTCCTCCACTGTTCAAATGGTGCCCGTATATAAACGTATTCCTGTCTGAAAAGCTGGAATTACTTCTCATATCCATGAAGATCGCGCCCAACTTATTGTCGTTGGCCGTAAAGGTCTTTGTGAGGTACTCCTCATTATCTTTGCTCTTGACCACCGGATAGCTGATGACAGAAGGTTCGTCAAACCGGATCCACGCCACTGTATCCGGATTCTCTTTCAGAAGCGCGTCAAAATCTACTGAAAATCCTTGCCCCTTATCATCTGTCGTGATCGCCAACTCTTTGATCTCATCATATTCTTTTCCGCCTACATAATACGGCGCCAACATCATGATCAACTGATATGCCGAAAAAACAAAGACACAGACTGCTGCCAGTAAAACGATCGTAGATATGACATTAAAGGTCTTTTTGCCACCCTGCGCTTTTTTCTTCTGTCCGGAAGAATGTGCATGTTTTCTGCGCTGTCTGTTATCCTGTGCGCCGCTTCTTTTTTTTCTATCCATCTTATCTCTTGCTCCTTAAAATCCCAGGTCCTCTCCTACTAATATCACTTTTATCCTTTTGGGTATCCTCGAAAACCGCGTAACTAAGATCTGACAGCAGATGCACTGCTCACTTTTACAATTAAAACAGCTCCCGTTCTTTACACAAGGCGTATCGATCCCGAACCTCTGCGCATTGACAGGCGCAGCTTCATTTCTTGCTCTGCTCATGGCGTCCTGCTCGGTTTTTACAACCTTATTCATGCCAACGATCAAAAGCACATTCTTAGGTCCGAAAGAATATGCCGCAATCCTGTTTGCATTTCCATCAATGTTGATCAGAATACCGTCCTCACTCATGGCGTTGACACTGCCCAGATAGTAGTCACAGGTAAATGCCCGCATTGCGATCGCCTGTTTTTCTTCAGGGCTTCCCGCTTTGTCACGATCATCAAATCTATATTCTTCTCCGGAAAGCGCATCTGTCAGTCCGATTTCACGGACAGACGCAGAACCGCCCATATTGATAGTACTTCCTTTTGGGATCAGCTCCAGTGCCTTACAGACTGCCTCTTCTTTTGTTTTCACATAATATGCTTCCATATTCCGGGATTCCAGCGCCTTTACGACCCGCTTTCCCAATGCGTCGTTTCTCTTCTCTCTGACATCCATTTTCCCTGCTCCTTTCTATTCTACAACCCGATCGGCGCTTTGACAGATATACTCGTCAACTGCATATTCACACGCTATGCGCCTGTTTCTATATTATAGCACATCCTGCAAATGGAATCTATTTGATTCCCATATTCAAAAGCTCCTCCGCTTCATCCATCTGACTTAATATCTCCTGCTGCCTGTTATCAAATAACAGACCTTTGTTATATCTGTAATACTGATCACATCCATTTTCTTTGATAAACCAGACGCTGTAATAGTTCGCGTTTAATTCTGTAATAAAAGCAACCATTTCCTGGCTTTCTCCAAATGCTGCTTCCATAAAATCAAACACATGAGTCAGCGCCGCGCCGGTCTGTTCCACATATATCTCTCTTTCTTCTGTCTCATGCGCAAAGAATTTGCGCACTTTGTCAAAAGCGGCGTCTCCGATAGAAAGTTCCCCTTTCAGGTCCCGTGCATACCGCTCCAGCGTATCGATCACTTTTAGAAAGATCTGTTCTTCCCGCTTTGTCAGGCTCTCCGCCTTTTTCTGCCCTTCCAGATCCTTCTGCGCCAGATTCTTTACATCCTCCAGCAGCATTACCGCCTTGTTGTCCCGATAATATACAAGATATTCATACAGTTTAGATACAAATGCATCTATTTTAAAACACTCTGTAAAAAGAGAGGAAAGTTTTCCGTTTAACAGGCTGATGATACTTAAATGCTCGTCAAAAGCCGCCTCCTTGATCTTCTTTAAAACGTTCTCCGTCCACCTGCCTTTTAGTATGTCTTCCACAGCGTAATCCTGCTTATATTTATACCAGAGTTCCAGATAGTTGGCAAAATCTTTTGCGATGGTAGGATACTGGATATATTGGGATACCACGTCTCGATCCACCTTTTTCCCAAGCTGTTCATACACCTCTATGAATCTGGCAAGATCTTCCCATCCCCGTGCTGTCGCAAAAAGTTTTCCATCTACTGTATTTTCAATCCGGTAAAAGTTTTCTCCGCGAAGTTCCAGATAGGAAATGACGGCAGGATGTATTTCCTGTCTGTAAGCATACTCTTTCCAGACGGCAAAATCCGGCTCTACATCTATTTTCTTTAAACGGTCCAGCGTCACCACGTCAAATTCACGCACAGATTTATTATATTCCGGCGGATTTCCCGCCGCTACAATGATCCAGCCCTGCGGTACCGCCTGATTTCCAAATGTTTTGCCCTGTAAAAATTGCAGCATCATAGGTGCCAGAGTCTCTGACACACAGTTGATCTCATCGATAAACAAAATGCCTTCTTTCATCCCTGTTTTTTCCATTTTCTCATAGACAGAGGCGATGATCTCGCTCATCGTATATTCCGTCACAGAAACCGTCTGTCCCTGAAATTCTTTTTCTTTGATAAACGGCAGGCCCACAGCACTCTGCCTCGTATGATGTGTGATCGTATAGGCCACCAGAGCGATATGCAGCTCTTTGGCGATCTGCTCCATGATCTGTGTTTTCCCGATCCCCGGCGCCCCCATCAAAAGGACCGGACGCTGGCGCACAGCAGGGATCACATACTCCCCAAAGGCATCCTTTTTCAAATAAGCTTCTATAGAGTCTTTGATCTCTTGTTTTGCCCGTTTTATATCCATCTTGTTTCTCCCTTTCTATTTTTGTTCCCACTCTTCTTCGGTCAATATTAATTTCATCGCCCAGGGAGGCACATCTACATCCTCATACTCCTCCTCCAGAAAGACAAACGCAGTCTGATAGGGCGGCATTTTATGCGGATATATACCATATCCGTCCGTAAAATAAATAAGCCCCTTCAAGTTTTCAAATTCGCCGGACTCAAGCAAACGTGTACAATAGGAAAATGCCGGTCTGAAATCCGTCCCGCCCTCTCCGAAAAGCCGCAGATGTTCCATATATTCTTTTAATTCTTCTGCGGAGGTGATCTTTACATCAGACTGTACTTCTTCATCGCATTGTATGATATGGACATTGACCTTTTGAAAGAAACCGTCCGTCTCTGTCAGTACACTGTATGTTTCCTCTAAAAATCTCTTTACAAGACTGCCGGAACAAGACATAGAAGTATCAATGACGACCACAAACTCCTTGACCTTTTTGACCTCCTTTGTCTCCTGGGGCTCAATAAGCGGCATATTGCCGTACAAAGATAATCCGTAACTATAGAAATGATAATCAAAGGTGTCCGGATCTACCGAGACTTCTTCCCGAAATACAGAGAATTTCCGCAAAAATTCTTTATAATCGCAGCGTTCTTTATTCTGTACCTTCAGCTGTTCTAAAAAATCTCCGCTTTTCTTTGAGGCTTCTTTTGAAAATATCTCCAGATCTGTCTCCATCTTCTCGTCGATCTTTTGCCACTTTTTCTGCAGATTGGAATCCGGTTTCTTCTGTGGATCTTGATTTTCCCAATAACAGTGGTCATCCACGCAGAACTCCTGTTCCAATTTTTCTATCTCTTTTCCCGAAAGTTCCCACTCCGTTAACAGCTGATAGATTCGTTCCGCATGAAGTGTTTTTTGTTCTTTTTCTAACCGCCGGTACGTCTCCCTCCTCAAAAGGCTTCTGGAGAAACGCACCGCCCGCTGATCACATCCATCTATGATATGTTCTGCCGCTATATCGCAGCTTACATTCCAGTATCTGTTGTCCATCCCCCGTTTTACCATATGACGGAAAATACAGTGCAGAACCATATGCAGGTACCCTCTGTTGACGAGGATACGATTCTGTCTGTACATTCCACCCAGCTGAGACGGATGAAAATACATCGTATACCCGTCTGTTCCAAAAGGTGTGACAGACGGATCCATCACATACAAAAAACTGCTCAGAGCCACATCCAGAAAACGCATGCCAAGATACAGTTCATCTCTGGAAGCCCGCAGGATCTGACAGCCGATCTGCTGAAGCTTCTCAGCCGCTTCTTTCTGTATTCTCTCTTCTGCGCCTTCTTTCCATTTTTCCATAGAGTCCTCCTGTTCTATAGTATAAATTTCTTTCTTTGCTCCGGAAACGCCTTATGCTTCTCCTGCATAAGAAAACTCATGACTTCTGTTTTCTGCTGTCCTGCCGCCGCCTCAATTCCCCTTTCCATTCCTTCCTTAGTCCAGAGTCTCCGCCTGGACAGCTCCCTTAACTCCTCTATCTTCTCCGCCTCGATCAGATAAGTAAGTACTTCTTTCTGCCTGTCCCTTACAAACTGTTCATAGCTTTGGCGCGCACTTTCTGTAAGTTCTGCCGGATAACACAGACGGCTAAACACCAAGTCTGTAAGGACAGGAATCTTATCCCGCGCCTTTGCAACCGGGAACAGTTCATCATATTTCCGGCAGTCCACTTTCTTATCATAGAAACACTGTCTGTAATTATTGCCGGAACCATGGTGCTGTGTAAATAAAATCCGGGCAGGAGTATTTTCCACAGCTTCCTCATAATGTTCTGGAAATACAAGCTGTATCCTGCGTCCATCTATATAGGAAAATACAACGTCTATCCGCTGCCATAGATCACCCAGGATCTCTTTCACACAAGATTTGTCTCCCGTCAGCATGTGTACATGTAGTTTAGAAAGACCGCTGCACCCTGTGAACGCGCCGCTTCCGATCTGTGTAAGGCTATCGGAAAATGCTAAGGTTCTTAAATTTTTGCAGCCGTAGAAAATATAATTTCCAATTTCTCTCAATGTATCCGGCAGCCTGACTTCTTCTACTTCTTCCCCTGCCAATACACGTTGTTCTTCTACAAATGCTAAGACTCCTTTTGTCTCATAGAGCAGTACGTCCTCTTCCTCTTTATCTTTCCTCGCCGAAAAAGCATATGCGGCAATCTTTGTCACCGGCATACCCTCTATCGCTGCCGGCACCCAGATCTTACTGTCTGTCCCAAAGCACCTGACCACTTCGATTTCCTGGTTTTGTATCCTATACTGAATTTTCATATCTTTTCCTTTATTTTCCGTGATTTCCCATACTACTCTGTCCGCAGCGCAGCGACCGGATCACTCTTTGCCGCTTTCCTGGAGGGAAGCAAACCGCCGAGAAGCGTAAGCACTATGCTCAGCACAACTAATATGACCGCCGGAACTGCCGGAAGCACCGCGCTGATATCCTGATTTCCTGCCAAATGGTGGATCAAAGCATTCCCCGGGATCAAGAGCAGCAGCGTGATCGCGATCCCCATCAAACCCGCAAACAGACCGATAATACAGGTTTCTGCATTAAACACCTGAGAAATATTTCCTTTTGACGCGCCGATCGCCCGTAAGATTCCAATTTCTTTCTTTCGCTCCAACACACTGATATAGGTAATGACTCCGATCATGATCGAGGAAACAATCAGTGAGATCGCCACAAACGCGATCAGTACATAACTGATAATATCAACAATATCCGTCACGGAGGACATCAGAGTTCCTACCATATCTGTATAGGTAATCACCTGTTCTTCTTTTCCTTCCTTCTCCATACGGCTGTTATACGCATCCAGTATCTTTACAACCTGTTCCTTACTCTCAAAATCCGTCGGATAAATGTCGATCGCGCTGGGACTGTTAAAATCTACATATCCCAGTTTCTGCAGGTTTCCATCATAGGAAGCATCTTCTTTGGACGCAAAGGACATTAGAAGCTCTGTGAGTTCTTCCTCACTCATATTCATCTGAAAAGCGTTTGCGAAAGCAGTGGTATCGATCTGGAGCGCTTTTCCCATACTCTCCTGCAGCTGGCTGCCTACCTGGTTAAGCGCCTGCTGCATCGCGCTTTGCAGGTTTGCGCTGATCTGGCTGATCACCTGCTGCATTACAGAAGATACCTGACCGGAGATTTCCTCTGATAAAGCGCTTGTATAAACTCCCATTGCCTCCTGCATGTAGCTGCCTACGGCGCCGGAGATCTGATCGCCCAGACTCTCCATATCCAACATCCCCATCACGCCATAGGAAAGTATCTTTTTTCCTTCTGCCGTGTTTAGATATTCCATAAAATGATCGTCCATCATAGCCGGATCCGGAAAGTGATTCTCTGCCGCATATGTGCTGTATCCGTCTGTCAGTTCTTTGGACAGTTTTGCGATCTGCTCCTGTGTGATCTCTACATCCTGGCTAACTTGAAAAATACCGCCTGTATATTGTGAAAGGATCCCCTGCGCCCCTTCTGTCTGCAAATATTCTGCAAGATATTTTCCAAAATCCTCTGTCTGTGTATATCCTGCGCCTTCTGCATAACTCTGATACCCTGTCAGGATATCCTGGGTCATCTGCTTAAGCTGCTCTGTAGAGACGGCAACATTTCCATTGGCCTGTATGATCTCTGCAACCGCATTTTTTAAAATCTGCTGTGCAGCCTCCGTCTGCAGATACGCCTGAAAAAATTCATTTAGCCGGGAATAATCTGCTTCCGGGTGCTGTGCCGCATACGCCTGATATCCCGCCACCAGACCCGCAGACAAGTTTGCCATCCCTTCTTCTGTAACCGTCAATTCCAGATCCTCCAGCATATCTCCCAGGCTCATACCGGGCATATCCGGTGTGTCTAACGAGATTGCGTCCAGGTCAAGCATGCCGGACATATCAAACGTTCCACTATCCACTGTAAAGGCCTCTGCGATATTGCTGTTTTCCATTCCGCCGGAAAGCGCGCTCTCATCAAACTGAAAGGCCTTCTGAAGCGCCGCTTCGTCTACAGTAAAAAGCGAATTCATATCAAATTCTTCCTTCTCGCTCTCCGTTCCAAACAGCTCATTTGTGAACACATCCACATCCGGATCTGCTATCTGCTGCTTTACGATCTCGCTTTCCTTTGCCTGTTCCACTACATGTTTTGTCAAAGATACCGGATAACCGATACCCGGGGTTAGGGACACTGCATTGGCATCCTCTGCAGGCTGTACCACACCTACAACGGTCAGATCTTCTCCATTCTCCACAAGCCGCTTCATGTACTCTTTATTGTCGGACTTATCCTTCCAGACTTTATATTGACTGTCATAGGCATAATAGTCTGCACTGTTTACCAGCTTGAATGTGATCCCTACAATATCTTCATAGGTGTATGTTCCCATATCTTCCGGTACATCGATATTTTCTTCTGCCAGGAACTGCTCAATCATATCCTGTAATTCCTCTACATCACGCAGACCCATGGTATATAACATGAAATCACTGATGCTTCCGCTGGAAGTAAGCACTAACACACATTCGTTATAATTCTTGGGCCAGCGTCCTGCTTTCACATCATACTGTCCCTTGTAAAGACTTTCATTTTCCGGCATTTCATAGAACACATCCGTACTCATCATAGAGGACATCAGGCTGTTTGAAGATGTGGAAGATCCAAGCCCTAACGCGGAAAACGTCTTGTCTGGATTGACCTGCCGTATCTCGCTCCCATCCTGCCTGTATATCTGGGGCATGATATTATAAGAATATTCTACTGCATTCGTATAGTTTTCAATGCCGCTCTCCTCGCTGTCTAGATACTGCTTTAGTGATTCTAGATCATTGGAATCCATGGTAGAAAACATATCCGTGACCATCTGGATCACATGCACCTCTCCGTCATCTGGCTTTGCGGCCGTGCCTTGTCCTTCTCCGCCTGTCATCATAGTCGTCAGATCGACTCCTGTACTTTGTATCTGCAGCGGATATTCTGAAAGAGTTTCTTCTTCCACCGACTGAATATAATTATTCACGCCTGTAGAAAGAGCTAGGATCAGTGCAATCCCTATGATCCCAATCGAACCTGCAAAGGAGGTAAGCAAAGTCCTTGCCTTCTTTGTCCGCAGATTATGGAAACTCAGAGACAGCGCCGTGAGAAAAGACATGGACGCTTTTCCCATATTTTTATGCTCCGGCGCTTCCAGGAGCCTCTCCTCCACTGTAAACGCATCGGAATCCGCACGTATCTTCCCATCTTTTAATTTCACGATACGGGTAGCGTATGCATCGGCCAGTTCCGGATTATGCGTGACCATCACCACAAGCCGATCCTTAGCGACTTTACGCAAGAGTTCCATGACCTGGATACTGGTCTCACTGTCCAGCGCACCTGTAGGTTCATCCGCAAGTACGATATCCGGGTCATTGACAAGCGCCCTTGCGATCGCCACTCGCTGCATCTGTCCGCCCGATAATTGACTGGGCTTCTTATGCACCTGTTCTCCTAATCCGACTTGTTCTAATGCCTTCTGCGCACGCTCCCTGCGCTCTGCTTTGCCAATCCCGGAAATTGTCAGCGCCAGTTCCACATTCGCCAGTATCGTCTGATGCGGGATCAGATTATAGCTCTGAAACACAAAGCCGATCGTATGATTTCGATAAGAATCCCAATCTCTATCCTTATATTCTTTCGTCGAAATACCGTTAATGATCAGATCTCCGCTATCATAACGGTCAAGTCCCCCGATAATATTTAGAAGTGTCGTTTTTCCCGAACCGCTGGGACCTAAGATCGCCACGAACTCATTGTCCCGCAGATTCAAGCTTACGTCGTCCAGCGCCTTTTGCACCAATTTGCCTGTCCTGTATTCTTTACATATGTGTTGAATCTGAAGCATGTCATTTCCCTTTCTGTCTTATATCCTCATGTTTTGCATTATAATACTCACTAAAATGTGAATCAAGAAGATAATATAATTTTTACATATACATATATATCCGAAAAATGGTATGATATTTCTAAAGTAATCTGTTGAAAGGAGACGCAATATGAAAAAAATAATCAAAAACGGAACCATCGCGACAGACTCTCATATATTTCAAAGTGATATTCTGATAGAAGACGGTATCATCCGGGAAATCGGAGAATCTCTGTCCGCCCCGGACGCCGAAATACTAGATGCCTCCGGAAAATATGTGATCCCGGGCGCTGTAGATGTACACACTCATATGGATCTGCAGGCAGGGAAATACCGTGCTGTAGATGACTTTTTCAGCGGAACTGTAGCAGCCGCGTGCGGCGGTACGACCTCGATCGTCGATCACATGGCGTTCGGTCCGCAAGGATGCAGTCTCTGGCATCAGGTAGAAGAATATCACCGCCTGGCTGATAACAAAGCCGTCGTGGACTACGGTTTTCACGGCGTTATACAGCATGTGGATCCCTCTGTTCTAAAAGAAATGAAAGAAATCGCTGACAACGAAGGGATCACCAGCTTTAAAATCTATATGACCTACGATTTTATGCTGAAAGATGACGAAATATACCAGGTGCTAAAACAAGCGAAAAAGGAGGACATCGTCATTGCCGTACATTGTGAAAATGACGGCGTCGTAAATCATCTCCGACGCTCTTACATAGAACAAGGCTGCACACAGCCGAAATACCATCCTTTAAGCCGTCCGGCGCGCTGTGAAGCCGAGGCTGTAAACCGTATGCTGCACTTAGCGGCAATGGCCGGGGACGCACCTGTCTATATCGTACATCTGTCCAGCAAAGAGGGACTTTTAGAAATTCAAAAGGCAAAGGCTGCCCAGCAAAAGCATTTTGCAGTGGAAACGTGCCCGCAATACCTTACCTTAACCGACGCACTCTATCAGGACGATCAAGAAGGGCTCAAAGCCATCATGTCCCCGCCTCTTAGAAAGGAAGAAGATACACAGGCTCTGTGGCAGGCGCTTCACGACGATGTACTCGACGTCGTGGCGACCGATCACTGTCCTTTCTTGTTCTCTAGAGAAAAACAGGCTGGAGCAGATGATTTTACCGCTTGTCCCAACGGAGCGCCTGGCGTAGAAGAACGCCTCCGCATCCTGTTTTCCGAAGGTGTCCTGAAAAAGCGCATCACACTGCCACAGATGGTAAAATATCTGTGCACCAATCCAAGCCGCTTGTATGGCCTATATCCGCAAAAAGGAACTCTGCTGCCCGGATCAGACGCAGACATCGTGATTCTGGATCCGTCCAAAGAACGTATCCTTACCCAGGCAGATATGCACGGAGCCGGAGATTATACCTGTTACGAAGGCTGGAAGGTCAAAGGCGATATAGAACTTGTCATGCTCCGGGGGAATACTATCGTAAAGAATAACCAATTTCTAGGAAAAAAAGGCGATGGGCACTATCTGAGGCGGCATAAAAGTGAGCTGGTGTAGGAGATTTTCTCCTATACCAGCTCTAACTTTTATTCTTCCTTATTTATATTTTTATACAAACTTCCTGATACGCAGATCGACCCCTATTTTTTCTGCCAATTCTCTGCTTTTTTGGATTTCTTCTTCCGAGAGTACATCTACTACCGTAAATTTGACTTCCGGCACATATTCTTTGCATTCTTCCGCAAATTTCAGCATACCCTCAAACGCATTTTCAAACTGGGGTCTTGTAACATCCATATATTTTTCTTTATCTGGGGCATTCAAACTGATAGATACACTGTCAACAATTCCTGCCAGTTCTGATATGATGTCTCTTCCATAATATAGATTTGCAAGTCCGTTTGTATTCACCCGTATCTTAAGCCCATATTTTTCCTTTGCGTATTTTGCAGAATGCAGAAGATTTTCCAACGCACAGGTGGGTTCTCCATATCCGCAGTAAACCAATCCTTTATATCCGCTGAAATCAAATGCGTCTATCGCAGAAATCACTTCCTCCAATGTAGGATCTTTCTCATGCCACAGTGTATCTGCATCTCCTACTTTGTCCCGATGGCTGCGAATACAAAATTTGCAGCTGCAGTCACATTTATTTGTCAAATTTACATAGACATTTTCTTTATATGTATATAATATATCTGCCATCTTATTTAATCCTCCTCATGCTGTTTCCTGTCAGTCCTGTAAATGTAGCATCTGTCTTGTTTTCCCTTTTACGTGAGCTTTATCCAGTGCTGAGGCGAGCACAAAGAAAATCAAGGCACTTCCTCCCGACTGGATCAGGCTGCCCGTAAGCGATGCAATCGGAGCAATAAAAGAACCAAATAAAATTCCCTCAGCCAGATAATAGCCTGCGGCTGAGATCGGCAGTGCAATAAAAGGAGCCGCTATATTTTTGGCCGTCAGGATTTTCTCCTGTCTGCTTGTAAAAGGAAGGGTGATCAGCATCTTGATCACAATAGTCGCCGGCGCCCACATAGGCGCTGTCAGAATATCCGCCATACCTCCTCCGATCGCCGCCGCGGCAAGGGCATATGGTCTTGGCAGAAATACTGCCGCCAGATAGATCAATGTGTCTCCGAAATGGATATATCCCCCGTTTGCCCCATATGGTATATGGCAAATATACGCTGTCATCACCGTGATCATCGCCGCAAAAAGACCGGTAGTTACGATTTTTGAAGTATTAGATTTCATTCTTGTTCTCCTTTCAGCATCCAAAGATATTTTTCATATTCTATACCATCATTTCTCGGAATCTGTTCCTGTACAGCATCCCGCATGGCACATTCGATCATTGCTCCCACCTTTTCCATTACAGATGTGATTTCTTCTTTCTTCGCAGTCCCTGCTGCCACTGCGGAAGCAAAAATATCACCCGTTCCGGAATAACTGCCTCCTATATACGGAAATGCACAGAGATGTTCCTCTGTTTTTGTGACAGACAGATTGCCCATTTTCTCCTTTCCGTCCGCTTCATCCAAAAATTGTATTCCCGTCACTATCACCATCTTCGGTCCTTTTTGCATGATATTTCGCGCCATTTGAGAAATAACTGTCAACAAATGCCTTTCTTCTGTCATATTTTCTATCATACGGTGATCTGTATCCGTCAAAAGACAAAGTTCTGTCAGATTCGGTGTAATGATATCTGCCCGTAAAACTAATTGCTTCATAAGACGCAAAAGCTCCGGCGTAAAAATAGCATATTGCTTCCCATTATCTCCCATAACCGGATCGACTAGCAAAAATGTATCTCTTTTATAAAATATGTCTAAAAAGGCAAATACCTGCTCTATCTGTCTGCTTCCTGCCATAAAGCCGGTATAGATACCGTCAAAGGCAGCCCCCATCTTCTCCCATTCTCGAAAAAAGGGTTCCATTTTGTCTGTATAATCATCTAGGAAATAACTGTCATATCCTGTCTGCGCGCTTAAAACCGCCGTAGGCAGAGGACATGGCTGTACTCCCATTGCCGCGATCACCGAGATCGCCGCTGTAAGAGAGCATTTTCCAAATCCCGATAAATCATTAATAACCGCTATCTTTTTTGTCATATTTTATCTCCTGACTCTTTCATCGTCACAGCAATCAACTCTGTATCCGACTATGCATTTTCTGTTATAATAACATAGAACTGGTTATATCAAAATAACCAGTTCTATCATATTTATACAGTCCAGTTTTATATAATAAAATCTATATCAAAAATCTCCCTCTGCTTTTTGTAAATGCAAAGGCTTCAGCACAATTGCGGAGTGACGTCCCATATTCAGTACGATTTCGCCATTTTCCACAATATATTCATCTTGTTCCGTTGTATATCCTTCCTCATATGAATACACGAGACGGATCATTCTGCCCTTTTCCGGAACTTCTGCCTGCCATACCGGCACAGTTACCTCCTTTAACTCTTTACTGTTATTCAATACAACAATAATCTGCTCCTCTTCCTGAAACCTTCCGTAAGCAAGAATATTTTTTCCCCAATACAACATCTTCAAAGAGCCTGTGCGCAGTGGTTTTTCTTCTTTGTGTATACCTATCATCTCTTTATGGAAAGCGATCAACTCCTTATCTTCATGCCCCCATGGATAGGTTCGCCTATTGTCCGGATCTGTAAATCCGCAGACACCTGCCTCATCTCCATAATAAACGGCAGGAGCTCCGGGCCAGGTCATCTGCACGACGACTGCCTCGCGCATAACAGCTGTATTGATTCCTTCTTCTGCCGCCTTTGTCCCCAGGTTCTCTACTCTTCCTACGATATGGTTCGTCCGTGTTAAAAAACGAGAATGATCATGATTGGAAAGTTGGTTCATGGCTACCTGGAGGGAAGGGGTCAGCATGCAGGCCATAAAGTGATTCATTGTGTTGACAAAATTGTCTGCATTGCCCCACAGATCCGTCCTTCTCTCATCGCTGTGCTTTTCCATACCAGTCAGAAACCACGTGACCGGTTCCATAAAAGCGTCATAGTTCATCACACTGTCCCACTCATCTCCCTGCAGCCATTCTGCCGGATCGCCATAATGCTCTGCTAGAATCAGAGCCTCCGGATTCACGCTTTTGATTTCTTTTCTGAACCGCTTCCAAAACATATGATTAAACTCATTACTGTAACCTAGATCTGCTGCTACGTCCAGACGCCATCCATCCACATTATAGGGCGGAGAGACCCACTTTTTTCCTACCTCTATAATATATTGCTCCAACTCCGGTGAGTCTTCATAATTCAGTTTCGGTAATGTCTCATGCCCCCACCAGCCGTCATACTTCTCGTTATATGGCCATGCACTGTCTCTTTCATCAAAAAAATGAAAGAATTTACGATACGGGCTGTTCGCATCCACATAAGCCCCCTTTGGATATTCCGGCTGCTGTTCGTAGATCCTCTCTCTGTCCATCCACTTATTAAAAGAACCGCAATGATTAAACACACCGTCTAAGATCACACGCATCCCACGCCGGTGCATTTCCTCCACAAGCCTTGCAAACAGAGCATTGCTTGCCTCTAAATTTTCCTTTTTTCCTGTACGGACCTGATATTTTGTCGCCCGCAGATTATCGCGGCTGTCTTCTGAAAGTACTTCGCCGCCGTCCTCTGCAATCTTTCCATAATGTGGATCGATATAATCGTAATCCTGAATGTCATATTTATGATTAGACGGAGAAACAAACAGCGGATTAAAGTAGATCACTTCTACTCCCAATTCCTGCAGATAATCTAATTTTTCCAGAACCCCTGCCAGATCGCCGCCATAAAAACGACGAATATCCATTGCCTGCGGCGGCTGGTTCCAATCGCATACTTTCCCGCACGGTTCCCCTATATAGATATATTCTCTGTCTTCTACATCATTCGACGTATCCCCATTATAAAACCGATCGACAAATATCTGGTACATTACAGCGCCTTTTGCCCAATCCGGCGTCTGAAAACCTGGAACGATGGCAAAATCATAAAACGGTTTTATTTCCTCTGACACACCGCACCGATTATAATAACAGACGCTATTTTCTTTCTGGATTTCAAAAGAATAGCGGAAAGGTTCTTTTGTAAGCTGACATTCTATCTCATAATAGTCAAAGCTTCCTTTTGTACACACTTTCCGCATAATATCTTTCCCGGTTTTCAACAGAATACGCACTTCATCCACATCATTTTTGGCTGTCCTGAAACGAAGCCTGACTTTCTCATTTTCAGCCGGCTGGGCAGGGCATACATATCCTGATGTGCCGTCGCTAAATAGTGCGTCCTTGTTCATATACAAACCTCCTCATCCGGCACAAGGGAATCGCTCTTAGGATTCCCCGCCGGAAAGCTGTGGTTTATTTTCCAGCTTATCTTCTTCAAAAAGCGCTTCAAACTCGCTTCTTGTGATTTTCTCTTTTTCCAGCAACAGCTGTGCGCAAGCTTCTAATACCGCATGATATTCTTTAAGCAGCGCTCTTGCTTTTATATAGCACTCGTCAATGATACGCTTTACTTCTTCATCTATCGTACCTGCGATCTTTTCTCCATATCCTCTGGAAGTATGACCGAAATCTCTTCCTATAAATACCTCGTCGCTGTCATTATCATAGTTGATAAGTCCCAGACGCTCTGACATACCAAATTTTGTGATCATAGATTTGGCTATCGCTGTTGCCTGCTTAATATCCTGTGAAGCCCCTGTTGTAATATCATCAAAAATCTCTTCTTCCGCCACACGGCCGCCGAGAGATACCGTGATCTCCTGCAGCATATGCCCCTTTGTATTAAACATATCATCCCGTTCAGGAAGCGGCATCGTATAACCGCCTGCTCCCCCTGTAGGAACGATGGATACACTGTACACCGGCCCCACATCTGGAAGTACATGGAATAAGATGGCGTGCCCTGCCTCATGATACGCTGTAATACGGCGTTCTTTTTCAGAGACGATACGGCTCTTCTTCTCCGGCCCGATCCCTACTTTTACAAATGCATGGCGGATATCTGACTGCTGGAGATATACTCTGTTTTCTTTTGCTGCCAGTATCGCCGCTTCATTTAAAAGGTTTTCCAGATCAGCACCGGTAAAACCTGCTGTTGTCTGCGCGATCTGTTTCAGATCCACATCATCCCCCAGGGGTTTATTCTTTGCATGCACCTTTAAGATTTCTTCACGTCCTCCAACATCCGGACGACCCACGATCACGTTTCTGTCAAACCGACCCGGTCTTAATATCGCCGGATCCAAGATATCCTTGCGGTTCGTCGCTGCCATTACGATGATTCCTTCATTTACACCAAAACCATCCATCTCCACAAGCAGCTGGTTCAATGTCTGCTCCCTTTCATCATGTCCGCCGCCCAGACCACTTCCACGCCTTCTCGCAACAGCATCGATCTCATCAATGAAAATGATGCAGGGGGCATTTTTCTTTGCATCCTGGAATAGATCACGGACACGGGAAGCTCCCACACCTACAAACATTTCTACAAAATCCGAACCGGAAATACTAAAAAACGGTACTCCCGCCTCTCCGGCAACTGCTTTTGCCAGAAGTGTCTTTCCCGTTCCCGGAGGTCCTTCTAACAAGACGCCTTTGGGGATTCTCGCCCCGACCTGGATATATTTCTTAGGCGCTTTCAAAAAATCGACAATTTCTTCTAGTTCTTCTTTTTCCTCTTTGAGACCTGCCACATTTGCAAAGGTCACTTTTATATCGCTTTGCGTGCTCATTTTTGCACGGCTTTTCCCAAAATTCATCGCCTTGGCATTAGCGCCGCCGCCCTGCCGATTCATAAGGAAAAAGATCAGCGCGATCCCCGCAAATGTGATCAAAAGCGGCAGCATGACTGTCGTCATAACAGAATCCTGCTGCACATTAGACATTTTATAATCCACGCCGTATTTTTCCAGAAGTTTTTGTACTTCTTTTACATCCGACACATATACTGTCCTGGCATTGTCTTCATTTTTTAAAGTGACTGTTACAGAACCTGTAGGAACAGCCTTATTTTGGCCGATCACAGCATCTGTCACATTTTTGTCTTCTACTTCCTGTTCAAACTGGGTGTAAGTCAGCTCCTGCTGATGCATCTGCATACGGTTCATCAACCAAAATGCAAGCACGACGATAAGGGCAAACGTCATGACCGTAACTCCGCTTACGCCCCTGTATTTCTTATTGTTCAATCCGTTTTGTCTCCTTCCTGTTTATTCTACGCCTTCTACCACACCTACATAGGGCAGATTTCTATATTTCTGGGCATAGTCCAGACCATATCCTACTACAAATTCATCTGGTATCTCAAACCCGACATAATCCACTTTTACATCTTTCACTCTGCGGTCCGGCTTATCCAACAAGGTGCATAAACGCACACTTTTCGGATTTCTGTGTTTTAAAACATCGATCAGATAGTACAAAGTACGGCCTGAATCGATAATATCTTCTACGATCAGGACGTCCTTTCCTTCGATCGCCTCATCCAGGTCTTTCGCGATACGCACAACTCCACTCGACGCCGTACCGTCTCCATAACTTCCAACACTCATAAAATCCATAGAAACCGGCACTGTGATTCTCTTTGCCAGTTCACACATAAAGAAAGCGCCGCCTTTTAAGATGCAGATTAAATGCACCTGTTTTCCCGCATAATCTTCACTGATCTGTCTTCCCAATGTCTGGACTCTATCCTCTATTTCTTCCTCAGATATTAATACTCGAATTGTCTCTGACATCTGCTTTTTCCTCCGTTATTTTTATTTCTAATATTTGTTTTGTCTCTTCTGTCACTTGATAAACCTGACTTTGCCGCATTCCCGGTATCCATATGACCTGCTGTCCATCTGCTATAAATAAAAGAGTTCCTCTCTTTTCTTCCGGGATCTTTTCATTGATCAAATACTTCTTCAACTTCTGTGTGCTGCCCTTTTTGTCAATCGCGATCCTATCTCCAGGTTCACGAGTTCTGATAAGCAGCCTATTCTTAATTATAGCATAATCAAACCATTTAGTGTAGCCTTTTTGTGGTATAGAAGAGAAAGAAAAATCCGCTTCTTTCCTAAAAATCCTACATGAAACTTTTAATCTTCGCTCTGCTATTTCCGTCTCCCCCGGTATGCATAGTTCTTTTTTGTATGCCTTTGTTCCTGTATTGTCCTTACCGGACTTTTTCTGTCTGATAAGAACACCCGGATAAACACGGCGTGCGGTTATGTGGTAGGGAAGATCGATCTGTCTTCCCACTTGACCGGCAAGCAGATCCTGCACTGCCTCAATATGGACAGAAGTAATATCCCGACACGAATCTGCTGTGCGTTCCATCACTTTTTTCACCAGAAGCTTTTGGATAACGGCGGACAGAGCTTCCCATTTTTCTTTGCAGATCAAAATACCTTCTTCCTGACGCCGTATACAATCGCAGTACGCCCGCTCCGTCTGCTCTTCCAGATATTCCCATACCTCCTGTATCTGCTCGGAAGCTTCACATATATGCCGGACAGCACGGGCATTGACCCCTTTTTCAAGCTCCGGTATGATCTTATGCCGTATACGGTTTCTTGTATATGCATCCTCATCATTTGTCTCATCTGTGCAAAAGGAGAGCCTCTGACCGGCAAGCCATTGTTCAATTTCCGTTCGCTCTAGGCAAAGCAGTGGTCTTATAAAGATCTCATTTACCGGGCATATCCCACGCATCCCTTTTAGCCCACTCCCTCTTGCCAGATTCATAAGCATCGTTTCCGCATTGTCATTCCGATGATGCGCTGTCGCGATCTTTGTACCGCCGACCTCTTGACATACTTTCCAAAAGGCTTCTCGGCGTACTGTGCGTCCTGCTTCCTCAAGAGATTGTTTCCTTTTTGCTGCGATTAATTCTACGTTTTCCCGAAAAACTCTGAGGGGAACTTCTTTCTCCCGGCACAACTGTCTCACAAAAGCTTCGTCTGCATCTGCACTTTCCCCACGGAGCTGATGATTGACGTGACATGCCACGATCTGAAAGTCCAATGTCTGCTTCAGCTCTAAAAGCGCGAAAAGCAGGCATACCGAATCCGCACCGCCCGATACGCCTGTGACCACCACATCTTTTTCCTGTATCATATGATATTTTTGAATAAACTCTTGTATTTTTTTCATCATATGTAAACTATACTCAATCTATGACAAAATTGCAAGAATCTCTGCCTTAGCATTCCCATAACCCAATCGCCAGCACAGTCATATCATCTGTCGGCGCCTCTCCCGTCCAATTTAAAACCTGCTCCAGTACATGATGAGCCATTTCTTTGGGATTCACGATCGCGCTGCCCTGTATGATCGTCTCCAGAAGAATATCCTGTTCCCCCACCGGAAGCGCATCCAGTACTCCGTCTGTCACCATAATAACAAAATCCCCTGCCTGTAATTTTCTCTTTACAGTGTCGATCTCAATCGAATGAAGGACTCCGATCGGCAGACTGGTAGAACTTAGATGCTCCACCACGTCTCCTTTCTTGATAAATGTGGAAGACGCGCCCGCCTTGATCAGCTCGCATTCCCCTGTATACAGGTCAAACACGCTCATATCGATCGTCGAATACTGTATCTCCTCTCTGCCCATCACCAAAGTCGTATTGATCATCTGGATCGCTGTTTTCTCCGGAAACCCCGCTTCCAACAATTCCTCCAGCAATTCTATCACCAGCGTGCTTTCCCTGCATGCCTTCTCACCGGAACCCATTCCATCAGAGAGCGCCGCTGCCAGTTTTCCTCCCGGCAGTTCCATCATCATAAAATTGTCCCCTGACACTTGACTGCATCCTTTGCCGATCCGAGCTACTCCGTGCATGATATAATAGGCCGGGCCTTCTATACAGACGACTGTGGCATATTCTTTTCCGAGCATCTGCCCACTGTTTTCTTCCAAAATAAATCTTCTTCCCAATATATCTGACACACCTTTTACTAGTTCTCTCTGCGTGACACAACGATTCTGTACAGCTCTCGCAGTAACGTGTATCTCATATTTTCCTTCCCGGTTCATAAAAAAATGCGTATATAATACACGGATCCCCCTTTTCTTTAATCCGGAACTGATCTTCTTTTCCAACCGTTCATCCGTAAACATACTGTCTTCCAGCTCTTTCGCCGTCACGCGTATCATATCCGCAAATGTATCCATCTGGATCGCACATCCTTCTCTGCTTCTTGCCATTCGATTGACCCAGATCATATTCTGTCTAGCATCATGAAATGCCTCCAGCATCTCCCGCAGGAACCTGGGTGCCATGATACATTTCTGCTGTAGTTTTCTTTTTGTTTCCATATTCATCTCATTGCCATAATGATCTATTGCAGATAAAATTTCATATCCCATCTGATAGGTATGTACAAAATTTTCTCCCCAGCACCAACTGCATTTTTCACAGTTTCCGCATACTTTTTCTTTTACCCGCCGAAACATATCCTCGATCTCTTCGTTGGAAAATGCCTGCTTTTTTTCTTCCAGTTCCAGAAAAGTACGAGACAGCTGTTTCAAAGAATCCGCAAATTTCTCTATCTGGGCAACATACGGGCTGTTGTGTAATACTTGTCCTTCATTCATTGTATTCATACTCCTTCCTCTTGGCCTGTCGCCTGCACATGCACGCAAAAACTCCAGGAGAATTTCTCCTGGAGTTTTCTTTCGTACTTGTTCTTATTCCGCCGGCTTAAAAATCACTTCATCAGGGTCGACAAGCCCCAATTTTTCTTCCGCCGTCTCTTTTATATATTCGTCTGACTTCACGTATTCTTCGTAATCTTCAATTTCCTCGGAACGTTCCTTTTCCTTTTGGATCTCTGCTTCCAATTCCGCTTCCTGCGATTTGTATTCTTTATTTTTCGCCTGCAGCATGAAAGAATTGACTGTCAGTACCCCTGCTAAAAGCAAAAGAATAAAACCGATCCCGATCATACTTCTCTTATGATGGCGAAGCTGTGACATCTTCTTGGAACGCTGCCTGTCCACTTTTCCGCTTTTCTTTTTCGTCATTTATACTCACCCTATTTAAAAATATTTTCCCCTTGTTATAAAAAATATTCTATCTGTTTTTTTTATACTTTTCAAGATTTTTCTGTTCTTTCATCCATATTTTTTTTAAAAACATACGAAAAAAATATACAAACAGACATCCTGACACGATCCCTAAAATAAAGAACCAGCGTATACTGCCATACGTTGTCCTATACATCTGATAAAAAAGATAAATACTGACAAAAAACCAGAAAAGGAAATCCTCCACACTGACTGCCCAATATCTGTGCCGGATCAGTTTGCGGAATAACACAAGTATATCATACACAAGCATCACCGTGATCCCAGACAACCCGGCAAAAAGAAAGATCATTGCTTCTGTCTCTATTCCCAGCATCATAGGCGCTCACCTACTTAAACAATTTCGCAAAAAAGTTCTCATTCTGTCTGCTCGCCTGATTTGCATTGGAATATGCGACACTGTCAATATTCCCGGACAGATCCACCTCTCCCTTTTCTACGCTCAGCCGGTTCACATGCAGGTCTGTTCCTTTTACCATTAGCATTCCCATCTCTGTCTCCAGCAATATCTCGTTCAAATCAAATGAAAGGACATCCAGTACTCCTGTCACCATACTGGTTTTTCGGTTATTTATGATCAATTTATGTGCTTTCATGATCCGTTGTTCTTCCATACAGACGCCCCCTTCCTGTGCTTTTTTATATATATGAGGGGTTATGTTCGATTATGTCTGTAATTTACAGATATTTGAACAGTTCTTTTGCTTCTTCCTTTTTTGTTGTATCCTGTATAGCCAGAACTTCCACTTTCACAGATCTTGTTCCAAACTGGATTTCTATGACATCTCCCGGTTTTACCTTTACGGATGCCTTTGCAGATTTCCCATTTACCAACACCCTGCCTGCGTCACAAGCCTCATTGGCTACCGTCCTTCTTTTGATCAGACGGGATACTTTCAAGAATTTATCAAGTCGCATCTTTCTCCTCCCTTAAAACCAATCGGACAACTCTGTCGCTGTCATAATAAAGAGCACTTACAATGCCGTACATCATAAGTGCTCTTATATCTTTCTTATAGGGGACAACAACCTGTCCTCTTTTTATACACTCATTAGTTCAAAGCGTCTTTTAATGCCTTTCCTGCTTTGAATTTCGGAGCCTTGCAAGCAGCGATCTTCATTGTCTTGCCTGTCTGAGGATTCCTTCCCTCTCTTGCAGCTCTTTCGCTTACTTCAAATGTTCCGAAACCTACTAACTGTACTTTATCTCCTTTTTTCATCTGTTCTGTTACTACATCGATAAAAGCCTTCAATGCTTTTTCAGAGTCTTTTTTAGAAATTTCTGCTGTCTCAGCGATCGCTGCTACTAATTCTGTTTTGTTCATGGATCATGTCCTCCTCTTAATTGTACTAGAATACAAATATTCTGCCCTTTTATAAAGGTTTCGTGTATAAACGGCCACACGAAGCACCCTTATGTATGTTATAACGGTTTCGTTCTTCTTTGTCAAGAAGTTTTACTGTTTTTGCGCCTTTTTAAACTGTTTTTCGCAATAATAAACATTTACATAATGGTATCGATCATAGCAAGGATTTCTTTTCCCATCTTTTCCGCCTTTTCATCTGCATCTGCAAGGGAATTTCCTTTTATTCCATAGTAGAATTTTACCTTTGGCTCTGTTCCGGAAGGTCTTACACACACCCATGCTCCATCTGCAAGATCATAGTAAAGTACGTTGGAATTCGGCAGCCCTGTTCCTGTCACCTCTCCTGTCTGCATATCCTTGATCGTATCTGCCTTATAATCTCTTACTTTTAATACTTTTAAGCCTGCGATCGCTGTAGGCGGATCCTTTCGGAGAGTCTCCAAGATCTCCTGGATCTTCGCGATCCCTTCAATCCCCTTCAACGTGATAGATTTGATATCATCTTTGTAATATCCATAACGTTCAAAGAGATCGATCATCGCATCCCACAGTGTCATATTCTTTGTCTTATAATATGCTGCCGCCTCACACAGCGCCATTGTGGCAACGATCGCGTCTTTGTCTCTTGCATGTGTTCCGATCAGACAGCCATAGCTTTCCTCAAAACCAAATACGTACTCACCTTTTCCGCTCGTCTCAAATCCCAGGATCTGTTGTCCTATATATTTAAATCCTGTCAGACACTCGATCAGCCCTACGTGATAGTCGTCTGCAATCGCGTCTGCCATATTCGTCGTTACAATCGTTTTGATCAGGAAACCGTCCTCCGGCAGTCCTTTGATCGCCTTTCTCTGTCCGATCTCATAATCTGCAAGCAGGCATCCCGACATATTACCGGTCAGCGTATGGTATTCGCCATTTTTATCCTTCACACGTACACCCAGACGGTCTGCGTCTGGATCTGTCGCAAGGACGATATCCGCGTCCACCTCTTTTGCCAGTTTCAATCCCAGATCAAATGCCTCTTCCGCTTCCGGATTCGGATAGGATACGGTTGGGAATTCTCCATCTGGAAGTTCCTGTTCTTTCACTACATAGACATTTTCAAAACCGAGTTCTTGCAAAATACGGCGCGCAGGAATATTTCCGGTTCCGTGAAGCGGCGTGTATACGATCTTCAGTTCTTTTCCTGCTGCGTCTATCGCATCTTGATGCAATACTTGCTTTTTGAGTTCCGCAATATAAGCATCGTCTATCTGTGCCCCGATCGTCTCATAAAGTCCGGCTTCTTTCGCCGCTTCCAGTGACATCGTCTTTACTTCTGTATAACTTTCTACCGCTTTCACCTCATCCATGATCCCTTTATCATGAGGCGGGGTGATCTGCGCGCCATCTTCCCAGTATACCTTATATCCGTTATATTCAGGCGGATTATGACTTGCCGTTATATTAATACCGGCAATACACGCTAATTTTCTCACAGCATACGAAAGTTCCGGCGTAGGACGCAGAGACTCAAACACATATGCCTTGATTCCGTTTGCCGCCAGGCATAAGGCTGCTTCCTGCGCAAATTCCGGCGACATCCGGCGGGAATCAAAAGCAATCGCCACACCTTTTTTCTCCCCGTTCTTTTTCAAAATATAGTTTGCCAGCCCCTGTGTAGCCTTTCTCACTGTATAAATATTCATCCGGTTCGTTCCTGCGCCGATCACGCCGCGCAGCCCGGCTGTTCCAAATTCCAGTTCCGTATAGAAACGCTCTTTGATCTCCTTATCATCTTCTTTGATAGCTTCTAATTCTGCCTTTGTCTCATCGTCAAAATAAGAATCGGAAAGCCACTGCTCATAGCCTTTTCTGTAGTCCATACTGGTACCTCCTGACATATAATAAATCTATTTTTATTATACAACAGGCCTTTATAAATTTAAAGTAAATATATTTTCTATAAATTCCAACTTTTCTTCTGCCTGCAAAACAGACAACTGCAATTTTTCAACACTCTTTTCCGGTATCCATGCTTTATTAGAATGATAATATCCGCTCGCTGTTTTCCAAAATTTTTCCGGGTACGCAAGATGTAGAGCAATATACTCCTTCTCTCCTTTGCACAGGGGTCTTACCGCCTGATAGCAATCCAACATTTTCCTGCCAAGCCGTTCATTCCACTGATGCTTTTCCATCACTTTTCTCAGAAAATAGTATAGATCCTGTGCCTGGACATCCATCCGGAAATGTTCAAAATTTGTCACTGCAGGCATGCCCGTTCCGGGCAGTAAAACATTGTGATAATTATAGTCACCGTGTATGAGATATTTTTTCTCTATACACTTCTCATACAGCTTTCTGCACGTTTCACTTCCCAGCCGGACAGTCACTTTCTCTGCCAGTTCATACATCCGCTCAAAATGCTCCAGAAACAAATATTCAAATTCATTTTTTGTTACTCTGCCTCTGATAAAGGCGCGTACTTTTTTTAATTCTCTATTGTGTCTTTTTACTTCCTCTTCGGGCACGCGGCTTGTAAACGGAATACATTCTTTTGAAACTCCAAAATTTTCATCCCAGTTTAACACTTCATGCAAGCGTGCCAACTGTCGGACTGCTTCTAAAATATCTGCTTCTCGTTTCACCTCACACTCTCGCCCGGAGAACCACTTTTTCAGCATATATTTTGTACCGTCTCTGCCCAAACATAACAGCTCGCCATTTTTTGTAAAAACCGGCGTATCTACTTTAAGCTTTGATTCCTCTTCCAGACGGCTTAACAACTTATACAAAAGAGGAGCACGACGCGCAGATATCTTTGTCTCCTTCAGCAACATCGTCCCCTCATTTGTTTCGCAAAAAAACGCACCCCTGATCCTGCGGGTGCTTCTCACTTCCATGTCATATTGTTCCAATACTTCTAATTCATACTCCTTCATGGCTGCCCCCTGCATTATACGATTCATAGTTCTTTCTAATCTATGAAGGGAACAGCCCAAGTATGCTATAAACCAAGTTTTTCTTTCACATATTCACACAAAATCTCTTTTTTGTTGCACTCTGGATCATCGATGACCCATTCCAAAAGTTCTGAGAGCATGCTGCCCAGTTCTCTTCCCGGCTGCATGCCAAGCGCCATCAGATCTCTTCCACTTACCGCCAGATCTCTGAGTGTAACACACTCTTGATTAAGAAGTACCTCCTGATATACTTCTCGCATGGCGACAATATTCTCAATCTTTTCTCTTCTCTTATATGGACTTTGGGCTTTCGCATCTGCCATCCGCACTGCCAGATAATATGGGAACAGTTCCACCCCTATCCGGTTCATGGCGCGCCGAACATTCTTAGGCGTCGCCTCGATACGGTAATCGTGGTAGCACACCAGACGGGTCACCTTTTTCACTGTATCGTTATCGAATTTCAAACGACGCAGTATTTTCCGCGCGATCTCTTCACTCACCAACGCATGTCCCTTAAAATGATCGATTCCCTTTTCATCGGTCGTTTTCATGGAGGGCTTGCCCATATCATGGAACAACATTGTAAGCCTTAATATCTTATCTCTTTTTACATTTTTTAAAGCATGCAGCGTATGCTCTGCTACATCGTATTTATGATGCGGCGTATTCTGCTTTACACCGACCATTGCGTCCCATTCCGGCAAAACTACCCTGGTGATCCCTAGTTCATACGCATCTTTTATTTTTTCCGGATGATTCGAGGTCAAAAGTTTGACTAATTCTACCTGGATACGCTCCGCGCTGATGTTTTTAAGCGTAGGCGCCAGTTCTTTTACCGCCTCTGCCGTATTATCCTCGATCGGAAACCCAAGCTGCGCAGAAAACCGGACTGCCCGCAATATTCTGAGCGCGTCTTCTGAAAATCGTTCCTTAGGATTTCCCACACAGCGTATCAGATGGCGGTTTAAATCCTGCATTCCTCCAAACACATCCACCAGGCGTACTTCATCATTATATGCCATGGCATTGATCGTAAAATCTCGTCTGCGCAAGTCTTCTTCTAATTGGTTAGTGAAAATGACCTCTTTAGGATGACGGCTGTCTTCATACAGCCCGTCTATCCGATATGTTGTAACTTCAAAACTGTCTTTTCCGATAAGCACAGTAACTGTCCCATGCTCGATCCCCGTATCTACTGTTCTTCTAAACAGACGTTTGATTTCTTCCGGTCTAGCAGACGTCGTAATATCCCAATCCTCCGGCCGCCGTGCCAAGATAGAATCCCTCACACAGCCGCCAACCGCATACGCTTCATATCCATGCAGCTGCAGATTCTGAATGATCATTTGCACCTTTTTCGGCAATGCTATTTTCATCTACTATCTTCCTTCCATATGTCTATAAAAAATTTCTTGTTCTCTCTTTTGGCAAGTAAATATTATAGCCTGCTTTTTCGTATCCCTCAACCATTTTAATGCACTTTTTACTCTTTTCTCATCATAAAACGCAAATACGTCATCTAAAATGACTGGCATCTCCTCTTCTCCTAAGAATGCAGAGGCTGCCATTCTTATAGAAAAGTAGATCTGTTCCACCGTCCCTCTGCTCAGACGATACAGAGGGATCCTCTGCTTTCCGTCCCACACAGATATGTCAAACGTTTCTGTTATTTTCAATTCTTTATAACGTCCGCCTGTCACAATGCTTAAAATTTCAGAAGCCTTGTCATTCATCCTCTCATCTATGCTGTATCGCAGTTTTTTCGACGCTGTAAGCATCGTCTCCTCCGCCAATTTCAATGCTCTTACACTTTCTTCTGACAGGGCCAATTCTTCCGGCACAGAAAAATCCATGGCTTCCTCACGCAGATTTTCCAGACGTATTTCTTTTTCTTTCCAGTCAGACTGCAGCTTTTCCCGCTGCCACATCAGTTTCTTCTTCTCTTCTTCCGCCTTGCTTAACTCCTGCTTTACCTCTCTTTTTTCTTCCTCAGCCTGCTCTTGCCTTTGTATATCCTGCATCTTCTGGCGTCCGGCAGATCTATCTGCATATATCTCTCTTACCAGCCCCACACCAAGCAGGATTATGCCGATCACCAGGATCACGCTGGACAGCACCATGAGCGGCACACTGCCCGGAAACCACTCCTGCTGTTTGAGAAAGTAGCCTGCCATCACTGCTATCAGTCCGACCAGGATCCCGGCAGCTCCTTCTGCAAGAAGAGTCCTGTTTTCCTGTCCTTTCTTAGGATCTTCAGCACCTGGCACCTCCTCTTCCCGGCTTTTTGCAGCCTGCTCCTGCCGGGTACGCAAGCTTGCTTCGATCCGGACTTGTACATTATATCTGCTTTGATTTTCCGCGAAATCCTGCCGGATCTTTTCCATATCCTGCTCGATATATCTACATTCCTGCCGGATCTTTTCTTTTTTTTGCTCCTCTTCTTTGCTTATATATTGTACCTTTCTCTCTGCCTCTTTTTGTTTCTCCTTCAGGCATTTAAGCACCCCCTGCAGATCGACCTCTCCACTTCCGGTTTCATAATAGTTGGCCGCATAATTCCGCAGACTATCCGCTAACTCCTGTCCTGGCTTTGCCGACATCTGTCGGATTAGGACAGTGTTGTCAAACACAGCCGGCGTCATCTCTCCCAAAAGGATTTCCAAGTCTCCTTGTTCTACAGACAATTCCTCCCCATCATCCTCGCAGATCAAAACAGCAGATCTTCTATATCTGTCAAAATTTCTCTCCAGCAGGAAATTCCTCCCACCACAGGTAAACCGCATGCTCCCCGCATAGTGATTCGGGTTATCCCACGGCTCATACCTGCTGAAATCATCTCTTGCCGCCGCTTTTCCCCTTCCTCTCTCCAAGCCAAACAAGATGGCACGTATAAAAGCGCAGAGCGTACTTTTCCCAAATTCATTCTCCCCATAGATGATATTCACTCCGGGTTCAAACCAAAAATGCTGTTCTGAAAATTTTCCAAAATTTTGTATGTACACTTCTTTGATGATCATATCTGCTTTTCCTTTTCTCCATGCATATTTGTCAAAATGGCCTCTACGCCCTCACAGAGTGCTTTATATTCCACACTGTTTTCGGGACAGCCCTGCAGCATGCGGATGTATACTCCCAAAAGGTTATGGGAATTTTCTTCAGCCAGGCGGGCAAAGTCGTATACTGGATGTGTTTCATCCAGGATCTCCAGAATATTTCCATATGCATCCATATTTGCCGTGTCAAATACGATGTCCGCATCCCGGCTGCCCCTAAGGGTGATCTTGTATATATTTTCCACGCCTGTCTCTTCTACCACCTGCTTCATAAGCCTGTACAGGCTTCCTGCCGTCTGTCTCTCATCGACTGGGATCTGCATATGTATATACTGCCTCTTTGCACATGGCACCCTGCGGCAGCATACCCCTTCCTGTCGTATCTCGCCTTCGACAAAACCATGTATGCCTATATCATTTCTATCGATAGGTTCCAATGAACCAGCATACAAGATCCGCTGTCGTTTCAGAAAGCCAGAGCCTCTCTCCTGTTTTTCCGCTGTCTGGTGGATATGCCCTAACGCCACATAGGCAAAACCACTTTTTTCCAGTTTCTCTCTGTGTATAGGAATGTGCTTCTCATCTCCTCCGTGTGCCAGCAGGATCTCAAAGGGCTGTACGCCGCATGCTACCGCCGTATCATATTTCGCCTCCAAAATCTCCCTACTGTAATAACTAAAGCCGTACACTGCTGTCTGAAACTCCGGAAATGCAACATATTCCATCTCTTCTCCAAACAACGGATATACATTTTCGCTCCATTGAAATGTACGATAATAAGAATCTCTTCCGATATAATCGTGATTGCCTGCGATCAGCACCACTTTTGTATGGGAAAGGCTGGAAAATAAAAAATTCACTTCTTTCAGTTCGCGAAGCAGCGGCTGACGGTGAAATAAATCCCCGGCGATGAGCAGCAAATCTATTTTTTCTCTTTCACAGACTTCTATGACATATTCAAATGTATCCCAAAGTTCTTTTGGACGTATTGCGCTGTATGCCTTTCCCGCGTCCGGGGTCGCCCCCAGATGTATATCTGCTATATGAATAAACCGCATTGCTCTTTTTCCTTTCTTATACACGTAAGGCGCGGCAATCCGCCGCGCCTCTCTGGTCGTTTCTGTACTTCCTGCTTTTTATATTTCTGCTTATAACTCACAGTTATTGACCGTTCTCGGAAACGGAAGGACATCACGGATATTGGACATACCTGTCAGATACATGACACATCTTTCAAATCCAAGTCCATATCCTGCATGTCTCGTAGAACCATATTTTCGAAGGTCAAGATAAAATTTATAATCCTCCTCGCACAGATCTAATTCCTGCATTCTGGCTCTTAATTTCTCATAGTCGTCTTCTCTCTGGCTGCCCCCGATGATCTCTCCGATCCCCGGTACGAGACAGTCTACCGCAGCGACCGTCTTTCCGTCTTCATTCAGCTTCATATAAAATGCCTTGATCTCCTTTGGATAATCCGTGACAAATACCGGACGTTTATATACCTGCTCAGTCAGATAACGCTCATGCTCTGTCTGCAGATCGCAGCCCCAGGATACTTTATATTCAAATTTATCATTATTCTTCTCAAGGATCTCTACGGCTTCTGTATATGTCACGCGGGCAAAATCTGAATGCACCACGTTGTGCAGACGCTCCAGCAGACCCTTATCCACGAAAGAATTAAAGAAATTCATCTCCTCCGGCGCTTCTTCTAACACATAGGAAATAATATACTTCAGCATTGCCTCTGCCAGATCCATATTATCCTCCAGATCAGCAAACGCAATCTCCGGCTCGATCATCCAGAATTCCGCCGCATGTCTTGTCGTGTTCGAATTCTCCGCGCGGAAAGTCGGACCAAAGGTATAAATACTGCGGAATGCCTGCGCATATGTCTCGCCATTTAACTGACCGCTTACAGTCAAGCTTGTCTCTTTTCCGAAAAAGTCTTTCGTGTAATCAACCGTTCCGTCCTCATTCTTCGGCACGTTTCCCATATCCAGTGTTGTCACACGGAACATCTCTCCGGCGCCTTCACAGTCGCTCCCTGTGATCAGCGGAGTGTGCACATAGACGAAGCCTCTCTCCTGGAAAAACTTATGGATCGCATATGCGGCCAGCGACCGAACACGGAACACCGCCTGGAATGTATTTGTTCTAGGACGAAGATGCGAAATTGTTCTAAGATATTCGAAACTATGGCGTTTCTTCTGCAGCGGATAATCCGGCGCGGAAGTTCCCTCTACCGTCACCTCATCCGCCTGGATCTCAAAAGGCTGTTTTGCCTGCGGTGTCGCTACCAACGTACCTGTCACGATGATCGCCGCGCCTACATTCTGTTTCGAGATCTCGCCGAAATTCTCCATTTTATCATGATATACGATCTGAAGCGGCTCAAAATAAGAACCGTCATTTACTACGATAAAGCCAAAAGTTTTCGAGTCGCGGATACTGCGTATCCATCCTCCTACGGTCACTTTCTGGTCCAGATACTTCTCTCTGTTTTTAAATAACTCCCGAATCGTTACCAATTCCATAACCAATACTCCTTCTTCTTTTTAAGCTGCCCAAGAACGGCTGTTTTGGGTAATGGTATTATTATAACACTGAACCCGCATGAAATACAACTATAAACCTAAAAACTGGCAAAACCTGCCGAATCGGATTTTTCGTATTACCGGATACTCTCATAGTAGGCAAATAGA